>NZ_CP025409.1 GCF_002847305.1 Paracoccus tegillarcae
TCGACCACGCAATCGCGCTCGGCCGCGTGCCACGCCGCCGGATCGAGCAATAACCTCCGATCGGTTATGTCGCAAACTTTGACAGCATTTGAGTGATATCTCTGGACTCGCTTCTGCTACGCGGCGAGCGCTGCGAATTGAGCAAACGGACAGAGTTCGGGTGTCAGTTGACCTTTTCGGATCATGTTGGCCACCTCGATACCTTCGAGTGCCGCCGAAGCTGATGCGAAGGATTTGAAACCAAGCATAGGGCGGATGCGCTTCTTGATGGTCCGGTGGTCCTGCTCGACCATGTTATTGAGGAATTTGATCCTTACCATCTCGATGGGGATCGGGCAGCCGAAGCGTCTCAGCATGCGGTTGATGGCGTTGATGCCGGCCGTGTTGGCGCCGCTCTTGTCGATGACGATCTTTCGCGGCAGGCCGTTCACCTCCAGAGCTCTGGCGAAGAACTTCGTCGCTGCGGTCTTGTTGCGTCGCTTCGAGAGCATGAAGTCCAGGGTTTTGCCAAACTTGTCGACGGCACGATAGAGGTAGACCCACTCGCCTTTCACCCGGATGTAGGTTTCGTCCATGCGCCAGGATCGGTCGGACGGACGCTTGCGGCGACGCGCCTGCTCGGCGACCAGAGGCGAGTACTTCGTGACCCAGCGGTTCAAAGTGGCGTGATCCACCCGAACGCCACGTTCAGCCATTATTTCTTCGAGGTCGCGGTACGACACCGAATAGCGGACGTAGAAGAACACCGCGAAAAGGATCACATCTTTCGGGAACTGGGCGCCCTTGAACGAGATCATGGCTGGCTCTCCCTCCCCCCCCGTTTCACAGCAAGACGGTCGGATGCAGAGCTGACGCCCGTCAACCGTCAAAGTTTGCGACAGAGCCGAAGCCGGTTGCGATCAGTCACATCCTGCGCAAGATCGGAGCTGTCGCCGGTGCGCAGGCGCTGCATGACGCCTTCGCCATAGTGGGCTTCGATATGGAAGGTCACCACCTCACAGGGCATGAGAAGTGTGTTATTTTGGCGACCCAATCAGCGATAGGCCCATACCACCCCTGTGACGATTTGCGCAAAGTCATGGCAGGCATCACCGCCGAAACCGTTCGATCTGACCGCTTCCGGTTCCATCGCCAGGGCATCAGTTCATCGACCTTTGTGATCTCGTAGTCTGGTATGCTTGCGAGGGTGTCGGCGAGCCAAGCGTTGAGATCGGCTCCGCTGAGCTTGGCCGTTTCGATCAGGGTGTAGGGCGGAAAGATGGAGAAACCAGCAGCCGTCAAGCATCTCTGCATAGGGTCACGCCGTCGCGCTTACCCCAAACGATCTAGACCGAAGCTGAAGGTGATTATCCCGCCCGCACATAGCTGCCGGGTGCCGGCTCGATCGGTTTCAGCGCTCCGCTACCAGGCACATAGGCCGGAACCTTCTTGCCCTTGCTGTGGCTTTCGATCCACTCCGCCCAGTTCGGCCACCACGACCCCTGATGCGCCTCGGCCTTGGTCAGCCAGTCCTGCGGATCGGCCGGATAGGCAGCCGCGCTGGTCCAGAACCCGTATTTCGGCCGTTTTGCCGGCGGGTTGATCACCCCCGCGATATGCCCCGATCCGCCCAGAACAAAGGTCGTGTCACCGCCCAGCAAGCCGGTCGTCGGATAGATCGAGTTCCAGGGCGCGATGTGATCCTCTTTCGTCGCAAAGACATAGAAGGGGATATCGATCTTGCCGATGTCGATGGGCACGCCGTCCATGGTCAGGTGCCCGGCCTTGCGCAAGCCGTTCTCGATATAGATCTTTTCCAGATACCACAGCAGCATGGCCGCCGGCAGGCGGGTGCTGTCGCCGTTCCAGAACAGCAGATCGAAGGCGGGCGGCTTGCGGCCCATCAAGTAATTCATCACGTGGAAGGACCAGATCAGGTCATTTTCCCGGATCATCGAGAACATGTCCTGCAGATGGTGGTTTTCCAGATAGCCCTTTTCGGCCATGTGTTCGCGCAGAACCTGCAGCCGGTCGCGGTCGATGAAAACGCCGATCTCGCCCACATCGGTGAAATCGACCATCGTGGCCAGCGTCGTCGCGGTCTTGACCCGCTTGTCGCCCTTGGCCGCCATATAGGCCAGCGTCGCCGTCACCAGAATTCCGCCGATGCAGAAGCCGAGAATGTCGAACTCGTCCTCGCCGGTCGCATCGGTGATCGCGTCCAGCGCGGTCAGCGGGCCAAGGCGCATGTAATCCTCGAAGCTCAGCGCCGCGTGCTGCTTGGTCGGGTTGACCCAGGAAATCAGGAAAACGCTGTGGCCCTGCTCCAGCATATAGCGGACGAGGCTGTTTTCGGGCTTCATGTCGAAGATATAGTATTTGTTGATCCAGGGCGGCACGAACAGCAGCGGGCGCTTGAACTGGGTCTTGGTCAGCGGTTCGTAGTGGATCAACTGGATCAATTCGTTCTGATAGATCACCTGCCCCGGCGTCGTGGCCAGATCGCGCCCGACCTCGAAGGCCGCGCGGTCGGTCATGTTGATGTCCAGCCGCCCGTCGCCGCGTTCCAGATCGTCCAGCAGGTTGCGGAACCCGTCCAGCAGGCTGCGGCCATCGGTTTCCAGGAAACGCTCACGCGCGGCGGGGTTCAACGCCAGATAATTGCTGGGCGACAGCGCGCTGAGCAACTGCCGGGTATAGAACCGCACGCGCAGGCTGTCCTTGTCACCCTCGGGCAGGGTCTCGATCAGCCGGTCGGCGGCGCCTTCGATGGCCAGATGCACGTCGCGCAGGCCACGGCTGACCGGATCGCTGGCCCAGCGGTCATCGCGGAAGCGGCGGTCCTTGCTGTCCTCGCCCTCGCCCGTCCATGCGCCTGCCCAGGCCTTGGCGCTGTCGGCCCAAAGATCGATCTGGAACTGGGCCAGCGCAAAGGGGTTCTGCGCCAGCTTCATCCCTGCGCGCGCATAGGCCTGCGCCACGGTCCCCGAATCCAGCACCGAGAATTCATTGCCCGTCGCTTTGGCCAGGGCACTGGCGCTGCTGCGCTGCGCAAGCTCCTGCGCCCGCTGCATCAGGCTGGCAAATTCTGCGGTCTGTTCGGCAATTTTGCTTCGGTCCATTCCGGGTCTCCTTGGGGGTAGCTAGGACGACCGGCTCTGCTGGCAACGGCCGGCGGTGGTGGGGACTGGCAACCGGCAGGTTGTCAGTCTGTGCTTGCAACAAGGATCACATGCAGGAAGCCCGGCCCATGCGCCCCGCGCACATAGCTCCCCTCGATATCGGTCGTGCCGCTGGGTCCGGTGATCAGGATCGCGTTGCGCGGATGGGGCCGCTCGGCCAGCTGCGCAGCATAGTCCTCGAGATGGGACAGGATATCGGATTCCTGCAGCACCACGATATGATGCAGGGGCAGGAAAGACAGCAAGATCGGCGTATCGGCGCCCGAATGCACGATCATGGACCCGCTTTCGGCGATACCCCAAAGCGCCTTTCCGAGCGCTGCCGGCTGGTCCGGGGCAAGAGTGGTGCCGGTGTCAAGGCCCGTCCAGTCGAGTGCGGTCAGCGCCGGCGTCGGTTCCACGGCCAGTGACAGTGACAGGCCGTGTCCCGACAGATAGCGCCGCACAGCGTCGGGAACGGCTTCCATGCCGCCAACGCGGTCAATCGTCGTGCCGATCGCCTCAGCCTTCAGGATGAAGGCATCTAACAGCCCCTCAGCGACCAGTCGGGGGCGGCTGGTGTCGGGATCGGTCAGCAGAGCCTTGGCCTCGGCGGAGATGGCGTCGGGCGCCGGGCGTTCCTGTGGCAGGGCGGCGCGGATCGCGGACAGGATGCGGTCGCGGGCGGTCATGGGCGGCTCCCCTTGTGTGCCTGCTGGGCGCGATACTGTTCCATGAAGGTGCGGCCCGCCGGGCGCGGCAGGTCGCGATGGGCCGTCCAGCCGCCCGCCAGCGGCAGGCGCGCGATCCAGCCTCCCTTGCCGAACAACCGGAGGGCCCGCACGCCGATCCGGCTGGCCAGCCCGTAAAGACCGGGACGCCGGGCCAGAACGGCCCAGATACCGATGCCGGCGCGAAGGCTTCCCGGTTCCAGCTTTTCTCGCCAACTGCGGATCCGCCAGGCGCGCAGCAGCGTGGGGATGGGAATCTCGACCGGGCAGACTTCGGCGCAGCGGCCGTTCATGGTGCAGGCATTCGGCAGGTCGCGTGAACCGCCAAGCCCGTTCAGCACTGGTGTCAGAACCGAACCCATCGGACCGGGATAGGTGCCGCCATAGGCGTGCCCGCCGATCTGGCGATAGACCACGCAATGGTTCATGCAGGCCCCGCAGCGGATGCAGCGCAGCATCTCGCGGAACTCGTTGTCCAGCATTCTGGTGCGGCCGTTGTCCACCAGCACGATGTGCATCTCCTCGGGACCATCGGCATCGCCAGGACGTTTGGGTCCGCAGTGGAATGTCGTGTATTGCGTCAGTTCGCCGCCCGTGGCCGACCGCACCAGCAGGCGCAGCAGGGACAGGGCATGGGCGGTGGTGGGCACGATTTTCTCGATCCCCGCCGTGACGATATGAATGCGCGGCGGCGTGGTGGTCAGTTCGGCATTGCCTTCGTTCGTCACTGTGCAGGTGGCACCCGTATCGGCCACCAGAAAGTTCGACCCCGAAATACCGATGTCGGCCCCCAGAAACTTGGCGCGCAATTCGCGCCGCGCGCTTTGCACCATGGTGGCCGGATCGTCGGCCGAGGGCGGCGGGTGATGAGCTATCTTGAACAGTTCCGCCACCTGTTCGCGAGTGCGGTGCATCGCGGGCCAGACGATGTGGGAGGGGGCCTCTCCGGCAAGCTGGATGATGTGTTCGGCCAAGTCGGTCTCTACCCGCTCGATCCCGGCATCGGCCAAGGCATGCGGCAAACCGATTTCCTCGCCCAGCATGGATTTCGACCGCGTCACCAGCTTGGCCTTTGCATCCAGGCAGATGCGGGTGATGATTGCCCGCGCTTCGGCATCGTCGGATGCCCAGTGGACCTTCGCGCCAGATGCGGTGGCGTTGCGCTCGAACTGTTCAAGATAATGGTCCAGATGGGCGATCACGTGATCCTTGATTGCGCGTCCGCGGGCGCGGGCGGCCTGGAATTCGGGAAACGCCGCCACCGCCACCGCGCGCTTGGCCTCGGCGGTGCCCGTCGTGCGGTCGATGGCGATCTTCAGCGACCGGTCCGCCAGTGCCGTCTTGGCACGGTTCTTGAACGAAACTTGCACTGATGCCTCTGGTGCGCTCATGATTCTCAGCCCTCCTCGCCGATGGCGGGACCGTCGGCCCGGCCCGCCAGAACCTCGATGGTGTGGAAACAGCGCGTCCTTGCGCCCCGGCGGTTCAGCTTGCCTGCCATGTTCATCAGGCATCCCAGATCTCCCGCCAGAAGCAGGTCGGCCTCGGTCCGCTCGATCGCCTCGGCCTTTTCGGTGACGATCGCGTTCGAGATGTCGGAATACTTGACGCAGAACGTGCCGCCAAAGCCGCAGCAGACATCATTGCCTTCCAGTCCCCGCATCTGCAGGCCCTCGACTTCCGCCAGAAGCGCACGGGGTTGCGCGGCGATGCCCAGTTCGCGCAGCCCTGCGCAACTGTCGTGATAGGTGGCCGTCGCCTCGAGGCGGCGGCCCTTGGTGTGGAAGCCCATGACATCCACCAGAAAGCTGGTAATCTCGTGGGTTTTCGCAGCCATGGCTTCGGCGCGGGGCGCCCAGACCGGATCGTTGGCCAACAGGTCCGGATAGCCGTGCACGATGGTTCCCGCGCAGGAGCCCGAGGGCAGGACAATATAGTCGAAGCCCTCGAAAGCAGCGATGGTCTGTCGCGCCAGTGCTGCTGCATCCTTTTCGTCCCCGCTGTTCAGGGCCGGTTGCCCGCAACAGGTCTGCGCCTGCGGCACCTCGACCCGGCATCCAGCCTCTTCCAGAAGCTGGATGGCGGAGAACCCGATGCTGGGGCGGATGGCATCCACGAGACAGGTCACGAAAAGACCGACGCGGGGGTTTGGCTGTCCGGACATGACGACCTCAGCGTTTTTGGGTGGCGGGAACAGCCCCGCGATTGCGCGACATCAGGAAAAGCACGGCGGCCGGCCAGATCAACACGGCGATCCACCACAGGTTCAGCCCGCCCGCCAGGATAGCAAGACCAAGAAAGCCACCCTGGACGATATAATAGAACATCGGGATCAGGGTCATGCGGATGATTTCGCCCTCGCGGTCCACAAGCCCCACCGTGGCCGAGGCTGCCACCACGTTGTGCACGCAGATCATATTCCCTGCCGCACCGCCGATGGCCTGCAGCGCAACAACCAATCCGGCCCCGGCCGCGCCCAGACCGATCTGTTCAGCGGTCGAGAACTGGAACAACGAGAACATCATGTTCGAAATCGTGTTCGATCCGGCGACGAAGGCGCCCATCGACCCGATCAGCGGCGCGAACATCGGCCAGGCACTGCCGACCACGGCCGAGACGCTTTCGGCGAGCACGATCGGCATCGACGCCATCGTGTCCGAGGCAGAGTTGATGAACACCTGCACCATCGGCACCGCCAACAGCAGTGCCGGGGCCGCCGCGATCATTGTCGATCCCGACGTACGCAATGCCTTGCCGTAATCGGCCGGACGCATTCGATGGAACAGGAAGGTGAACAGCGAAGCGAGGATCAGCACCGTTCCAGGCAGATACAGCCATTGCACGCGGGCATTGATGCCCGACCCGAACAGATCATCGAAGGCCATGGTCCGTTCCGGGGCGGTCAGCCAGGCCTTGAAATCGGGAATCGTGCGCGTCGCGACCAGCAGAAGAACCACGAATATGTAGGGCGCCCAGGCCTTGAGCAACGACATCATCTCAAGCCCGGCACGGTGATCCTCCAGATCGTCCAGCTTGCCGACCCATTTTCCGTCCCACTGTTCGCGGGGCGGGAAGTCGAAGGACTCCTTCGGGATCAGGAAGCCGGCCCGTGCGGCGGGAACGACGATCAGCAGCCCGATGATGCCGCCCACCAGGGACGGAAATTCCGGGCCAAGCAGGCTGGCAATGATCCAGTACGGAACGGTGAAAGCAAGCCCGGCGAACAGCGCGAATTTCCAGATTCGGAACCCTTCGGTGAAGGACCGCCGGGAACCGAAGAACCGCGTCATCATGCCGATCATGATCAACGGGATCAGAAAGCCGATCAGGCCATGCAGTGTGGCAACCTTGACAGCAATCTCGACCAGATAGTCAGCGAAGGCCATCGGTGCGATGGTCTGTTCGACAATAGCCTGACCCGAAAGCCCGGTATTGACACCGACAAGAATCGGCGTGCCGACTGCCCCGAATGACACAGGCGTGGACTGCATGATCAGCGTTACCAGCACCGCAGCCATGGCCGGAAAGCCGATGGCAACTAGCAGTGGCGCAGCGATGGCCGCGGGCGTTCCGAACCCGGACGCCCCCTCGATCAGCGATCCGAACAACCAGGCGATGATGATCGCCTGTACCCGCCGGTCAGGCGAAATGCTGGTGAACCCTGCCCGGATCGACCGGATACCGCCGCTTTCCTCCAATGTATAGAGCATCAGGATCGCGCCGAAGATGATGTAGAGCAGGCTGACTGCGGTCACGGCACCGTTCACGGTGGCGCCAAGTATCTTGTTGAGGTCCGTGCCCCAGACCAAAAGCGCGGTCGCGGCCGTGACCAGATAGGCAACGCCCATCGAAAGCTTGGCCGAGCGTGCGAGCACCACCAAGAGCAGAAACACTGTGGCGATTGGCAGCAGGGCCAAGGCGAATGTGAAGACTTGGGACATCTTTCCTCCTCAGAAGCGTCGGGCCGATCCGGCCCTGTGGGGGTCTGCGACAACGCAGCCGATATTCTCGGGCGTGCCGGATTCGTGGCGCACCATGGTCGGGGTCGAATGGTCGATCACCAGCAGGAGCGCGCCGATGCTCTTGTGCGCGTCGCGGTACAGGATGGGGTCACCCGACCTCGTCGCTCAAGCGCCGCGCAAGTCCTTGACGGCCGCATCCACCTCAACTGCAAACCGTTTCTGAGTTTCGGTCATCGCCACCAGCGATTCCTCCGAAAGCCGCTGCATCAGCGCGAGAGCCTTGTCGGCCGCGTCCGAAAGAACCTTGATATTGTTCCCAGACGCCTCGGAGCGGACGGATGTGTCGAGCCGCTTCATGCTGTCTGTTGCGGCAGCCGTCATCTCGTCGAAAATCTGGAACTGACGCTCGATCTGCAACCGGTAGAGGGATCTTGCGTGCTCGTTGGCACTGGCCAGGGCATCCAGCCGTTTCTGCCACATCTTCAGCATTGAGGCGGGATCGAGGCCGTCAACATTCTGACGGCGGAACCAGTCCGCCATGCCCTGAGAGTTCATGAACGGAAACAGGGATGTCGGATCAAACGCCTTGAGCGCTTCATTGAAATCCATGGTGGGCTTCTTGTCGGTCATTGCAGGCTCCTGTTGCTGTGCTGACGGGAGGCATCGGGCGATCCGCTGTGGCCGCCCGATCCCGGTCAGTGACGCTTCTTCGGCGGAATCAGGTCGGTGATTGTGCCCTCGAACATTTCGGCAGCAAAGTTCACCGTCTCACTCAGGGTAGGATGCGGGTGGATCGTGTGGCCAAGGTCGACCGCATCGGCCCCCATCTCGATGGCCAAGGCCACCTCGGCGATCAGATCGCCGGCGTTCGGGCCGACGATGGCAGCGCCGATGACGCGTTGATCGGTTTCGTCGAAGATCAGCTTGGTGATGCCCTCGGACCGGCCAATTGAAAGCGACCGTCCAGAGGCAGCCCAGGGGAAAACGCCCTTGCCGACCTTCAGTCCACTTGCCTTGGCCTGGGCTTCCGTCACGCCGACCCAGGCAACTTCGGGGTCGGTGTAGGCGACCGAGGGAATCACGCGGGCGTCGAAGTGGCGGTTTTGCCCGGCCGCGACCTCGGCTGCGACCTTGCCTTCATGGACTGCCTTGTGCGCCAGCATCGGCTGGCCCACCACGTCGCCGATGGCGAAGATATGGGGAACATTGGTACGCTGCTGGCTGTCCACGGCGATGAATCCGCGGTCGTCCACGGCCACGCCCGCGGCGCCGGCGTTCAGCATCTTGCCGTTGGGCCGACGCCCGACCGACACAAGGATCTTGTCGAAGCGATCGGTGGTGGTGCCGCCCTTGTCGTCCTCGAAGGTGACGGTCAGCCCGTCCTCGTCGGCCGAGACCGCCGTGACCTTGGTCTTGAGCAGGATCTTCTCGTATCGGGCCTCGATCCGCTTATGCAGGGGCTTGACGATGTCCTTGTCGGCGCCGGGGATGATCTGGTCCATCAGTTCCACGACCGTTACACTGGACCCCAGCGCGTCATAGACGCAGGCCATTTCCAGCCCGATGATGCCGCCGCCCAGAACCAGAAGGCGCGCGGGCACGCCGTCCAGTTCCAGCGCGCCGGTGGAATCGATCACGCGGGGATCGTCATGGGGAATGAACGGCAGGGTCACGGGTTCGGACCCGGCGGCGATGATGCACTGGTCGAAGCTGACCGTGGATGTCGCCCCGTCGTTGTCGACCGCGATCATGTTGGGTCCGGCAAAGGTGCCAAAGCCGGTCACGACCTGAACCTTGCGGCCCTTTGCCAGACCGCTGAGACCGCCCGTCAACTGCGTGACGACCGAGTTCTTCCAGCCGCGCAGCGCATCGAGATCCACCTCGGGCGGCGAGAAGCGCAGGCCATGATGGCCCATCTCCTCGGCTTCCGAGATGACCTTGGCTACGTGCAGCAGAGCCTTGGACGGAATGCAGCCGACGTTCAGGCAGACCCCACCCAGCGTTGGATAGCGTTCGATCAGCACGACCTTCTTGCCCAGGTCGGCCGCGCGGAACGCCGCCGTATAGCCGCCCGGACCTGAACCGAGCACGACCACCTCGGCATGGATGTCGCCGCGCGCCGAAGCGGACAGCGCTGCCGGGACGGGCTGAGCTGCGGCCGGGCTGCTGTCACGACCGCCGCTGCTGTCCTTGCGCGGTTCCTCCTTGCCCTTGGCGGGTTCGGCGGCGGCGCCGGCGGTGTCCAGCGTCAGGATCACCGATCCTTCGGAGACCCGATCGCCTTCCTTGACCGAGATCGCGGTGATCCGGCCTGCGGTGGGGCTGGGCACCTCCATCGTCGCCTTGTCGGATTCCAGTTCGATAAGCGGCTGCTCCTCGGCAACCTCGTCGCCCACGGCGACCAAGAGGGTGATGATCGGCACATCCTTGAAATCGCCGATGTCGGGAACCTTGACGTCCATGTTTCGGCCCTCCTTCACAGCATGATCCGGCGCACGTCGCCGAGCAGGTGCTTCAGCGTCGCGGCAAAGCGAGCCGCCAACGCCCCGTCGATGGCGCGGTGGTCATAGCTGATGGACATCGGCAGCATGTTGCGCGGCACGAATTGCTGGCCGTCCCAGACCGGCGCCATCCGGGAGCGCGTCAGGCCCAGGATCGCCACCTCGGGGGCGTTCACGATAGGGGTGAAGGCGACACCGCCGATGCCCCCCAGCGACGAGATGGTGAAGGTCGCGCCCTGCATGTCCTGGGACTTCAACTCCCCCGCGCGGGCCTTGGCGCTGAGGCCGCCCAGTTCCTTCGAGATGTCGACAATCCCCTTGCGGTCGGCGTCCTTGATGACCGGCACCACGAGCCCGTTCGGCGTGTCCGCGGCAAAGCCGATGTTGTAATAGGACTTGCGGATCAGCTTGTCGCCGTCGGGGTGGATCGACGAGTTGAACTCCCAGTGCTTGCGCAGTGCGGACACGCTGGCCTTGATCACAAGCGCTAGCAGGGTGACGCGATAGCCGTCCTTCTTGGCCTCGTCGTCCAGTTCCTTGCGGAACTGGTCGATCTCGGTGATGTCGGCTTCCTCTTGATGGGTGACATGGGGGACGTTCAGCCAGGACCGGTGCAGCGCGGGGCCGGACAGCTTCTTGATGCGCGCCATTTCCACGTTTTCGACCGGACCGAACTTCGAGAAGTCCACAACCGGAATCGGCGGGATGCCCATGCCGCCGCCCTGCGCCGCGCCGCCCGATGCAGCGGCGGCCGGGACTGCGCTGGCCTTCAGCGCCGCCGTCACATCGTCGCGCAGGATGCGCCCCTTGCGGCCCGAGCCGTTGATCTTGGCCAGATCAATCCCCAACTGCCGCGCAAAGGCGCGGATCGACGGCGAGGCATGGGCTTTGTTGAACCCCGAATCGGTGACGGCGGCGGCTGCGGGGGCTGCCGCGGCCGGAGCCGCTGCGGCGGGCGCCGATGCGGCGGCTGCGCCGTCGCTGCCCTCGGCCTCGACCGTCAGGATCACCGATCCCTCGGAGACCCGGTCGCCTTCCTTGACAACGATAGAGGCGATGCGGCCGGCGACGGGGCTTGGCACCTCCATCGTGGCCTTGTCGGATTCAAGCTCGATCAACGGGTCCTCGGCGGCGATGGTGTCGCCCACCTTCACCAGAACGGTGATGACCGGGACATCCTTGAAATCGCCGATGTCCGGAACGTTCACTTCAACAGGCATGATGTGTCTCCTCCTTCTTCCCGCTCAGACCAGCCGGGGGTTCGGCTTGGCGCCGTCGATGTCATACTTGGCAAGGGCAGCCTTCAGCGTCGCCTCGTCGACCGCCCCGTCACGGAACAGATCCACCATGGCTGCGGCGGCGATGTGGTTGGCATCGACCTCGAAGAACCTCCGCAGGTTCACCCGGCTGTCGGACCGGCCGAACCCGTCGGTCCCCAGCACCGTGTAGCGGCCCGGCACGAAGGCCCGGATCTGCTCGGCATAGTTCTTCATGTAGTCGGTGGCGGCGATCACCGGTCCCTTGGCCTTGGACAGCGTTTGCGTGACGAAAGCCTCTCGCGGGGGTTCCATCGGGTTCAGGCGGTTCCAGCGTTCTGCGTCCTGGCCGTCGCGGGCCAGTTCGTTCAGGCTGGTCGCCGACCAGATGTCGGCGGTGACGCCGAAATCGGCCTCAAGCATCTCGGCGGCCCTGATCGCCTGGATCAGGATCGTGCCCGATCCCAGCAGATTGACGTGATTCTTGCCCGCCTTCTTGACCTCTTTCAGGCGATAGAGGCCGCGGATGATGCCCTCCTCGCAGCCTGCGGGCATGTCGGGATGGGCATAGTTTTCGTTCATCAGGGTGATGTAGAAATACACGTCCTCCTGATCCTGATACATCCGCGTCATGCCGTGCTGCACGATCACCGCCACCTCGTGCTGGAAGGTCGGGTCGTAGCTGATGCAGTTCGGGATGGTGCCCGCCATGATATGGCTGTGGCCGTCCTCGTGCTGCAAGCCCTCGCCGTTCAGCGTCGTGCGCCCGGCGGTGCCGCCCAGCATGAAGCCGCGCGCCCGGCTGTCGCCCGCAGCCCAGGCCAGATCGCCCACCCGCTGAAAACCGAACATCGAATAGTAGATGAAGAACGGGATCATCGGCACGCCGTGGTTGGAATAGGACGTGGCCGCCGCGATCCAGTCGGCCATGGCACCGGCCTCGTTGATGCCTTCCTGCAAGACCTGCCCATCCGCTGCCTCGCGGTAATAGGACATCTGCTCACGATCTTCGGGCGTATAGTGCTGGCCGGCGGGATTGTAGATCCCTATGGATCGGAACAGCCCCTCCATGCCGAAGGTGCGGCTTTCGTCCGGCACGATCGGCACGATATGCTTGCCCAGCTCCTTGTCGCGCAGAAGTGTGGTCAGGATGCGCACAAAGGCCATCGTGGTCGAAATCTCGCGCTCGCCCGTGTTCTGAAGCTGCGCCTTGAACGCCTCGAGCGGCGGGATTTCCAGCTTGGGCGAGGTGCTGACACGCTGCGGGAACGCGCCACCCAGGGCCTTGCGCCGGTCCGCCAGATAGGCCTTCTGGGCGTTGTTCAACGCGACGAAGGGGGCCTTCGGCAAATCCTCGTCGGACACGGGGATCTTGAAGCGGTCTCGGAACGCGCGCAGTTGGTCCTCTGCCAGCTTTTTCTGCTGGTGGGTGGTGTTCTGCCCTTCGCCCGCAGATCCCATGCCATAGCCTTTGACCGTCTTGATCAGCAGGCAGGTCGGCTGGTCCCTGGTGTCGGTCGCCTTGCGGAACGCGGTATAGACCTTCTCGGGATCGTGGCCGCCCCGGCTCAGCGTCCAGATCTGATCGTCGGACCAATCCTCGACCAGGGCCGCGGTTTCGGGATATTTGCCGAAGAAATGCTTGCGGATATAGGCGCCGTCCTTGGACTTGAAGGTCTGGTAGTCGCCGTCCACCGTTTCGTCCATCAACTGGCGCAGCCGGCCGCTGGTGTCGTTTTCCAGCAGGTCGTCCCAGCCCTTGCCCCACAGCAGCTTGACAACATTCCAGCCTGCGCCGCGGAAGTTGCCCTCCAGCTCCTGCACGATCTTGCCGTTGCCGCGGACCGGGCCGTCCAAGCGTTGCAGGTTGCAGTTGATGACGAAGATCAGGTTGTCGAGACCCTCGCGCGCGGCCAGGTCGATGGCGCCGCGGCTTTCCGGCTCGTCCATCTCTCCGTCGCCCAGGAAGCACCAGACCTTGCGGTCGGCCATGTCGATCAGCCCGCGGTTGTGCATGTATTTCATGAACCGCGCCTGATAGATCGCCATCAGCGGGCCTAGTCCCATGCTGACGGTCGGGAACTGCCAGTAATCCGGCATCAGCCAGGGATGGGGATAGGACGACAGCCCCCCGCCCCCGACCTCGGACCGGAAGTTCAGCATCTGCTCTTCGGTGATGCGGCCTTCCATGAAGGACCGGGCATAGATGCCGGGCACCACATGGCCCTGGAAGAATACCAGATCGCCGCCGTGAATCGCCGACCGCGCGCGCCAGAAGTGGTTCAGCCCGACATCATACATCACCGCCGAGGAGGCGAAGGATGCGATGTGCCCGCCGTATTCGCTGGATTCCTTGTTGCGGCGCACGACCGTCGCCATGGCGTTCCAGCGGTTGATGGTGCGGATGCGCCATTCCATGTCCAGATCGCCCGGGAACTCATCCTGATCGTCAACTGGGATCGTGTTCTGGTAAGGGGTCGTTGCAGAGAACGGCAGTGTCGCCCCAGCGGCGCGGGCCTGTGCGACGGCTCTATCGAGCAGGAAATGAGCCCTGTTGGGGCCATCGCGTTCAATCACGTCGGCAATGGCATCCTGCCATTCGCGGGATTCGATCGGGTCGATATCGGGACCGAGGTCTCTCATGGGTGTTTCCTTCAAACGAAGAACTGGCCGCCATTGGCGGAGATGGTGGAGCCGGTGATGAAGCCGGCATCGTCCGAAGCCAGGAAGATCACGGTGCGTGCGATTTCCTCGGGCTCGCCAAGACGCCCGACGGGAATCTGCGGGATGATCTTCTCGTTCAGCACCTTCTCGTCGATGGCGCGCACCATCTCGGTCCCGATATAGCCCGGACAGATCGCGTTCACGGTGATGCCGGCGCGCGCACCCTCTTGCGCCAGGGCCTTGGTAAAGCCCAGATCGCCCGCCTTGGCCGCCGAATAGTTCGCCTGGCCCGCCTGACCCTTCTGGCCGTTGATCGAGCTGATGTTGACGATGCGGCCGAACTTGCGGTCGCGCATCCCGGTCCAGACCGGATGGGTCATGTTGAACAGCCCGGTCAGGTTGGTGTCCATCACCTCTTTCCACTGCTGCGGCGTCATCTTGTGGAACATCGCATCGCGGGTGATGCCGGCATTATTCACCAGCACGGCGACCGGGCCGAGTTCCTCTTCGACCTGCTTCAGACCTGCGGCGCAGGCGTCGTAATCGGCGACGGACCATTTGTAGGTCTTGATCCCGGTCTCGTCGGTAAAGGCCTTCGCGGCCTCGTCATTGCCGGCATAATTCGCCGCGACGGTGTAACCCGCATCCTTCAGCGCCTTCGAGATCGCGGCGCCAATGCCGCGCGATCCCCCAGTAACTAGTGCAACCCTGGACATGAATCCCTCCCTTTTCAAGAATTTGCCGTCCCTGAAATATTGCTACAAGGATGGCCAAACGTGCGCAATGATATTGCGCACGTTTTCCTGCCTTACCGTTCCAGGCACATGGCGACGCCCATGCCGCCCCCGATGCACAGCGTGGCAAGGCCCTTTTTCGCGTCGCGCCGCTTCATCTCGAACAGCAGGGTGTTCAGGACGCGCGCGCCCGATGCGCCGATCGGGTGGCCGATGGCGATGGCGCCGCCGTTCACGTTCACGATCTCGGGGTCCCAGCCCATGTCCTTGTTGACGGCACAAGCCTGGGCGGCAAAGGCTTCGTTCGCCTCGACGAGATCCAGGTCGCCCACGGACCAGCCCGCTTTTTCCAGTGCCTTGCGGCTGGCCGGGATCGGGCCGGTGCCCATGATCGCCGGGTCAAGCCCTGCCGTTGACCAGGATGCGATGCGCGCCAGGGGGGTCAGGCCGCGGCGGCTGGCCTCGTCCTCGGTCATGACCATCACCGCCGCCGCGCCGTCGTTCAGGCCGGACGCATTGCCCGCCGTGACCGTGCCGTCCTTGGAAAACGCCGGGCGCAGCTTCTGCATGGCGTCGATGGTGGCGCCGTGACGGATGTATTCGTCCTTGTCCACGACCGTGTCGCCCTTGCGGGTCTTGACCGTGAAGGCCACGATCTCGTCATCAAAGCGGCCCGCCTTTTGCGCGGCCTCGGCCTTGTTCTGCGAAGCAAGCGCGAATTCGTCCTGCTGGTCGCGACTGATCTGCCATTTCTGGGCGACGTTTTCGGCCGTGGTTCCCATGTGATAGTTGTTGAAGGCATCCCACAGGCCGTCGCGGATCATGGTGTCGATGAACTGCATGTCACCCATCTTCTGGCCCGCACGCAGATAGGCCGCATGGGTGGACATCGACATGCTTTCCTGGCCGCCCGCCAGCACCACCGTGGCATCGCCCGTCGTTACCTGCTGGGCGGCCAAGGCAACGGCCCGCAGTCCAGACCCGCAGACTTGGTTCAGAAGCCAGGCCGAGGATTCGGCCTGCAGGCCCGCGTTGATATGCGCCTGTCGCGCCGGGTTCTGGCCCTGGCCCGCGGTCAGGACCTGGCCCAGGATCGTTTCGGAAACTTCGGCCGGGTCGATCCCGGCCCGCGACACGACTTCCTGCAGGACCGCTGCGCCCAGGTCATGCGCGGGGATATTGGCGAACGATCCCAGAAAGCTGCCGACGGGAGTGCGTGCGGCGGCAACGATTACGGCTTTGGTCATAGCATCGATCCTTTTCCTAAGGTCGTTTGAAAGGCGCTCAGTTTGCTGTGGAAGTGCCATCGGCAGAACAAAGCAACGCGGCTCGACATAGCCGATTTGATGGCCCCTCGCCCGAAAAGTCAGCGGCGCGGCACCGTGGACAGGCATGGCGGAGACGACCCGAGCGACTGACCGGCCAAGCAGGCCTGCGGTCCGGCCCGACCGCCTCGTGCTGCAGCATGGACGCCCCCTCCCAGAGTTGGTTCGGAGCGCTCAGCGTTCCGCCTACGTCATAACAGGTATATAAACTTTATCACTTATCCTAGTCAACAAGTTTATTTACCTTTAGATCAGGCGCCGTGAAAAGTGATCGTAGGTTGACGCAGCGTGCTCGGCAGCGTGAGGTTCACCGGATACCCCATGGATATCAAGAAAATACTGATTTTCAGTCAAAAAAATACACGACTGGAGAAGATTCTGTCCTTGAAATCAGACTCCGGTGAGGTAAATAATATTAATGTCTGTCTATCGGCACCCCTAAGGAGCTCGCCGCCCATGATTGCTGCGGAAATTTTTGAGCCGATTGATCACGAATCAGTCGTCGATACGGTTGTCGGCAAGGTTGAAACGATGATCGTCGATGGGGTTCTGAAGGACGGTGCTCGTTTGCCGTCGGAGCGCGAAATGGCCGACGCCTTCGGGGTGTCGCGGCCAAAGCTGCGTGAAGCGCTGCAGACGCTCGAGGTTCGCGGCCTCGTTCATGTCCGCCACGGTGACGGAACTTATATTGCCGAACTGACCGGCAGGGCCATGTCGCCGGCCATGTTGGCGCTTTATTCGCGCCATGGCGAAGCCTTTCACGACTATCTCGAATACCGGCGCGAGCAGGAAGCCTTCGCGACCCGCCTTGCCGCGCAGCGCGCGACAGCTGCGGACAAGGAGCGTCTGTCTGCGATCAGGGAAGAACTCGAAGCGGCCTGGCTTGGTCAGGACGCAGAGGCGGAAAGCGAAGCTGATTTCCGGCTTCACCGTGCTGTGGTCGATGCCAGCCACAACACAACGCTGATCCACATGATGGCGTCGGTCTATGACCTGACACGTCGCGGAATCTTCTACAATCATGACCTTCTCCGCAGTATCGATGACAGCGGACGCAAGCTTCTCGATCAACACATAGAGATCATTGAGTCGGTTCTGTCCGCTGATCCTGTACGAGCCGAGGAGGCTGCGCGCGACCACATGGACTATGTCGAGGAATCGATACGTCGTGGTCGGGAGCTGCAGCGACGAGAGCAGCGCGCTCGAATGCGATTCAAGTCTGGGGTCTGAGTGAGCTGGCTTCATCATTTCCTTTCTTCCGGGTATCTGATGGAGCAATGTTCTGAACCTGCCTGCAACTCAGCTCGCTGCCCGTGGGCCTGCCGCCCCCTGCCCTGCGTCTGCGGGAGTTGGCAGGCTTGCATCAGCCGGGGATGCGGGGGGTTCAGATCCGGCCTGGCGCGCTGCCGGATAGCGCGCCGATGCGGACTGAAGGAAATGCTGATGCAGAGCCCTGCGCCCCTGACGGTTCTTGGCCTTGTCGCCCTTGCCACCACGGCGATCGTCTGCGGCGACACGGCCGGCAAGCTGCTGACGGGGGCGGGGGTGCAGCCGCTGTTCGTGGCCTGGTCGCGCTTCGCGCTGGCGGCCCTGCTGCTGTTCTGGATGCTGGGCCTGGGGCCGGCCGGCCTGGGGCGTCTGCTGGACTGGCGGCTGATCCTGCGGGCGGCCCTGATCGTCGGCGCCATCGCCTCGATCCTGACCGCGCTTCGGACCGAGCCCATCGCGAATGTCTTCGGCGCCTTCTTCATCGGCCCGATCGTGGCCTATGTGCTGTCAGCCCTGCTGCTGGGCGAGCGCGTGTCCTGGGCGCGCACGGTGATGCTGGCGCTGGGATTTGCCGGCGTGCTGCTGGTCGTCCGGCCCGGCGGCGAGATGGGGACCGGCATGATTTTCGCGGTGCTGGCCGGCACGCTATACGGCTCGTATCTTGCCGCGACGCGCTGGCTGACGGCCTCCTATCCGCCGCCCTTCCTGCTCGGCTCGCAACTGCTGATCGGCGCGGTGCTGCTGCTGCCTGCGGGCCTTGCCAGCATTCCGGCAAGCACCGACCTGCGGGTCTGGGTGCTTGTGATCGTCAGTTCGCTTGCCTCTGCCTTCGGCAACTATCTGCTGGTGGTCGTGAACCGGACGACGCCGGCGACGGTCTCGGCGCCCCTGATCTATTTCCAGTTGATCGCCGCCACCGTGATCGGGTTCTTCGTCTTCGGCGACTGGCCGGAACCGCTGACCTTGCTGGGCCTTGCCGTGATCTTCGCCTCGGGTGTCGGCGGCCTGGCGCTAGTGCCGAGGCGCTAGGCGCGGCGGCCCCGCTGGTGGCGTACACTGACAAGCGCCACGAAGCTGCTCTGCAGTAGCTCATTGTTAATTTCCACCCAGAAGTGACCCAGGTTTTCCATCGAGAACTGACCCACCTTTGTTTATGGTTTTTGGGTCATTCAGAGGTCAAGGCGTGATTGTTCTCCTTCTTCTGGCGCGCTGCGGCGGCTGAACTGGCTTTGAAGCGGAAGCTGTCGTTTCCGGTCTCCAGGATGTGGCAGCGATGGGTGAGCCGGTCGAGCAATGCGGTGGTCATCTTGGCATCGCCGAAGACTGTGGCCCATTCGCTGAAGCTGAGGTTGGTGGTGATGACGACGCTAGTGCGTTCGTAAAGCTTGCTCAGCAGATGGAAGAGCAGCGCCCCGCCCGAGGCGCTGAAGGGCAGGTATCCCAGCTCATCGAGGATCACGAGATCAAGGCGGGTCAGGCTTTCGGCAATCTGCCCGGCCTTGCCCTTGGCCTTTTCCTGTTCCAGGGCATTGACCAGTTCGATGGTGGAGAAGAAGCGGACCTTGCGGCGGTGATGCTCGATGGCCTGGACGCCGAGGGCGGTTGCGGCGTGGGTCTTCCCCGTGCCCGGGCCGCCGATCAGGACGATGTTCTGGGCCCCGTCCATGAACTCGCAGCGGTGGAGTTGCCGGACTGTGGCTTCGTTGATCTCGCTGGCTGAGAAGTCGAAGCCCGAGAGGTCCTTGTAGGCGGGGAAGCGTGCGGCCTTCATGTGATAGGCGATGGAGCGGACCTCGCGCTCGGCCAGTTCGGCTTCCCGAAACGGGACGACGACCAGGAGTGAACGGCAGGGGCGGCGCAAGCCGCCCCTTTGCCGTTCCATCCAGTCGCTCACGCGGGCAGCCTGCGGCCAGGAAGATCGAGGTGGCCCGCTGATGGCGGGCCGCGACAGCCGGGGGATTCGGGCGATGCCGAACGCCCCGGCTTTTTTCCTGGGTCGCGTTGCCGCGGCCCGTGTCGGGAACCGCCGGTTCCCCCGTTCAAGGGCGCGGCGGCTTGACGGGGCGAGGGGTATCCCCAGCCTTCCTTCGCGCTGCGCGCTCCGTGCAGGCCGGGTGATCCCCCTCCCCTCGCCCCTACCGCCGACCCTTGATCGGGTCCCCCTCCTGCCCTCGCCGGGAGGCAGGGTTTCAGGAGAGGCGCGCGGTTCCCGCGTCCTCGCCCGAAAACCCGCCCCATGATGGGCAACCCGACCACGGCAAAGACCAAGGCGGGACCGTCGCAAAGGAGGCCACACATGGCTGATACTTATCGCTTGGGATCATCCCCCCTCGTTCACACCCCCGGCCTGATCGCATGGGCGATCAATGGCTACCATTTCGAGGAAGATCGTCTGCAGCTGCTGGACGTGATCGCCGCGACCTATCCCGGCGTGCCGCGTGAGGCGCTGGAACAGGTGCTACTGCGCAAGATCGACTATCACGTCGAAGGCGAAACCGTCCTGTTCACCGTGGAGGCTGACCATGCCCGCGCGTGACACTGATCACCCCATCACCATTCATTGCCCGCATTGCGGAGGTGAAAACATTCTGGCCGACGCCTGCGCCCGCTGGAACGTGGAAACGCAGCAATGGGAACTGTCCAACGTCTTTGACGATACGACCTGCGTCGATTGCGGCATCGAGGTCAGCGCCATCGAGCGCCCCGTTCAGGAGGGCGCATGATGGCCCAGTTCGATGTTTACCAGCATGTCACCGACCAAATCATTGCCAGCATCGAGGATGGCACCCCGGTCTGGCGGAAGCCATGGACCGGCGATCAGGGCGGCATTCCCTTTCCCCGCCGCAGCACCGGCGAGTTTTATCGTGGTATCAATATCCTGATGCTCTGGGCGCGGGCCGCTGAACAGGGCTATCGCAGCGCCCATTGGTTTACCTATCGTCAGGCGCAGGAGGCAGGCGCGCAGGTCCGCAAGGGCGAGAAATCCGCAACGGTCGTGAAGTATGGCACCGTTGATCGCACTGATGCCGAGACCGGCGAAGAAAAGACCATCGGCTATACCAAAGCCTATCGCGTCTTCAATGCTGACCAAATCGACGGCTTGCCCGAAGACTTTCAGGCCAAGCCCATCGAGGCCCCGCGCGATCTCGGCACCGAAACCGATCCGGCACTTGACGCCTTCTTTGAGGCGAGCGGGATCGCGCGGCGCAGCAGCGAGCGGCCGGAAGCCTTCTATGATGTGGCGGGTGATTTCATCCACATGCCGCCCGTCGCGACGTTTCATGACGCCGCCGGATATTACGCCACCCTGGCCCATGAAGCCTGTCACGCCACGGGTGCTGTGCATCGGCTGGACCGTTTCAGCCGGTTCAACGGGCGCACGGATCGGGCGTTCGAGGAACTGGTTGCCGAAATCGGCAGCGCCATGGTCTGCGCCCAGATCGGCGTGACGCCGGATTTCGGGCAGACAGCCGCCTATGTCGAAAGCTGGTTGCGGTGCCTCAAGGACGACAAACGGTTCATTTTCAAGGCCGCAACCGAGGCCCAGAAAGCCGCCGACTGGCTGATGCGCACCGCGCCAGCGGACCTCAGCGAACAGGAGGTGGCCGCATGAGCGGCCCCCTTCCCCTCGCCACCCTGACCTGCCGCAAATGCGGCAGCGTTAATCCGATGGCCTATCTCGCCCCGATCATCCTGCCCGGCGATCCAGCAGGCACCTGCATCTGCATTCCCTGCGCCGACGCACAAGGCTGGCTCGACCGGGACGGCAATCTGAAACCCGGCATCACCCTATAACGGAGAACAGCCATGCACAGCTTTTCCGCTTATTGCCGCCTGAATGTCCCGGTCAGCGCCAGCCACCGGACCGTGATCCGTGCGGCGTCCAGTAAGATCAATCCCCGTGCCCGGTTCGATCCGGATCGGCGTGGCGACCGACACGAATATTTTCGCGCCATGCTGGATCATCACAACGACGCGCGCGACCTCGCCGCGCGCCATCGGCTGTGAGGGCGAAGCGATGATCTATGAACTGCGCGATCACCCCGACGATCTGCCGATCCGCTGCGCCACGCTGGCCGAGGCGCGAAAGCGCGGCCGGCAGCGCCGTGAACGGTTCGGAATCGAAATCCTGATCTATGAGATCGATCCTTTCGAGGGCGAGAAACTATTGGAGGTTGTCAGCTGATGCCCACTCGCAAATATACCGACAACCAGTTGAGCGAGGCAGCGGGACTGCGCGAAATCGGTCTATCATATGCCGCCATCGCCCGCAGGCTCGGCATGTCAGTCGGTGCCGTCAGTTGGCACTGCCTGCGCCTTGGAGCGGACAGCCCAAACATGCGCGGTAAGGTTCCGGTCGTGCGTGGGCCGATGATCTGCACCCGAAGCGGCTATAAGGTGCGGAAATTCACCGCCGACGAAGATGCCATCATTATGAAAATGGATCTGGACGGAGCGACGACTGCCGAAATCGCCAGCGCCCTCGGTCGGCCGTGGAACTCGACCCGCGGGCGGCAAATGACGCTGGCGCGGCACGCCGCCCGCCGAGAGGAAGGCATTTAGGATTGCGCTACGACACCCTCCTTTTCGAGGGCTTCACGGACGGTCGCCGGGATACGATAGCTCAGATGGCCTTCCTCATCGTCCCATTCAGTTTCGAAGAAATAGGTTTCTTCGTCATGCCCGTCCGTATGACTGATGCGGCGACCGAACGCGCCCATGAGACCGGCGAATTGCGAGCGAGTATAATCACTGGCCTCGCAAAGTTCGGTCATCGTCAACCATTCTTCTCCAGAATCATAGAGCGCCTGAAGCACGGCACGCATTGGTTCTGAGATTGGCCGGCGCTTTAGGACCCGTCGCGCAAATTTCACAGAAACCGGCACATCGTCGTCATCTGGCGTCGCAGAACCGGTCTTTTCAATTCCGGCAGCCGGGCTTTCATCTTGAGGTATCTGCTGCACACCGAGGTTTTTAGCTACTTCGCTAAGTTCTTCAGCTGAACCTTCAAACACGTATAATTTCATCATGGCCTCCTTCGGGCAGTCATAATAACCGTGTAGCACTACATATGAAGGCTAAAAGAAGTTTCAAGACATTACAGAGCTAAAGAATGCGCTATGATGTTCTATATGTAAGAATAGATATGCTTTGAGGCATCTTGTGGCACTGTTCTAAGTGCCTCGGCGCTTGGGCTATTCGCCACTGCAGGATGGGTTTCAGGTTCAATTTCAGGCGGTTGGCTATGCCGCCAATGCCCACAGCCGGAACCGCCTTGCTCCGGTCACTTCGCGGATCAACCCCAATCCTTCCAGTCGCACGAGCAGCCGCTCCGCCGTATCGCGGCTGATACCTGCATCCGCTTCCAGCGACGCGGCGGACACCACTGGATGCGCCATCAGCACATAGATCGCCCGTGCCGCGTTCCCGCCCTTGATCCGCGCCGTCGCCTGCCTGGTCCGTTCCACCCAACCCGTCAGCCGCCGGATGGTCCGGAAGCCCTCCTCGCAACCCGCCGCGACGGCCGCGCACCATGCCGTCAGATGGTCCTGCGGATCACCCCCTGTGTTCCAGACCCTGCGTCCGGCCTGCCCCATCGGCACCATCGCCAGCGGCCCCGCGCTGTCCGCCATCGCCCGGGCCGCCCAGCACATCCCTTCCAACTGATGCCCGTCCGGTGACAGGTCGGTCAGCCGCCACAGCCGCTGCCCATAGGCGGCGCAGGTGGTGGCGTGGCAGCCGTCAAGCGCCGCCAGTCCCATCGCAAAGCCCTCGGCCTCGTTGTCGAAGTCGTCGCCGGTCTTGCGCAGCAGGTCGCTGTCCCCGCGCCCCGGCCCCTGCGCCGCGCGGTGCAGCGCCAGAAAATCCCGCAGATCGTCCACGCGCCCCCTGCCCTGCAGCCGCCCGATGGCCCACCGGGCCAGCGACAGCGCCTCCAGATCGACCGAGGCCGGGGCATCGGCCAGATCGCGGATCAGCACGTCCTGGCCGATCGGCGTGCCCGCGGCCCAGAGCATCGCTTCCACTTCCATCAGCGCCAGCCGGGTGATCAGACCGCGGCGCAGGGTCTCGTCCAGACCGGCCAGCAGCCCGTCCAGTCGACCGATGGCCATCGCGGCCTGCGCCAGGTCCACCGCGCAGGTTTTCTCGGCGGCACGCCAGGCGGCGGGATCGAGCAGCTGACGCCGATCCGCCCGTGGCAGCGGCGGATCGGCCGGATCAGCATCGTCCGACGGGTCGAACCAGTAGTCGTCCAAATCGCTCATATCCGCAGAATAGGCGATAAATGCGGATCACTGAAGCACCTTCTTTTGATCGCAATTACTATCGATAAGATGCCATTATCGACAGTGTTGAGATGGTCCTGAAAAATGCGTACTCTGGCCGCGACGGGACAGGACGATTGCCGATGGACGAGGCCTCAGAACGGGTTTTCCAGCGCCACCCCGGTGGGCGCAAAATCGGCGGTGTTGCCGGTGACGACCGTGGCGCCCCGTGCGAGCGCCGTGGCTGCAATCATCAGGTCGGCGCCGTCATGGCCGATCTCCTGGCTGAGGCGGCCCCAAATACGCGCATCCTCAGGTCCGAAGGGCAGCAGCCGATCGCCGAAGAGCCGCAGGGTCCGGTCCAGCCAGGCGCGCAGGTCGGCGGCAAAGCCGGCATTGCGGGACGCCTGCTGATGGATCCCACGCTCGATCTCGCCAAGCGTGATGACCGAGAGAAACAGCTCGGCTTCGGCTTTGTCGGCCAGCCAGGCCGCCACCTGCGGCGCGCGGTCCGGCCGGCGCACCGCCGAGATGACATTGGTATCGAGCAGGTACATCAGAAACGGACATCACGCGGTGTCACCCGGCCTCGCGGCAGGTCGAACTCGTCGCTGCCGTCATCCGGAAAGGCCATCAGATGTGCGACAAAACTGCCGCGCTCCTCTCGGGCGCTGTCGAGAAGCCGCCGGTATTCCTCCGCCGCCATCACCACCACGGCCGGCTTGCCGCGCCGGCTGACCTGTTGCGGCTGGCCGGCCAGGGCCGCATCCACCACGGCGCTGAAGCGATTCTTGGCATCCTGCAGGGTCCACATTGACTTTATCCTGTCTAGCTGTCTGTCTAGATATAGGCGCGCGGAACGCTGATGACAAGCCTCCCGCTCGCCCCCCCGTCGCTCACGCCCGCCGACCAGGATGCCCTGGCCGAGCTGTTCCGACGCGGGACCGCCGAGAACACCCTGCGTGCCTATGAACAGGATCTGGCTTACATCACCGCCTGGAAGGCGGCTGCCTTCGGCGCAGCGCTGCACTGGCCCGAGGCCGAGCCCGTGGCGCTGCGCTTCATTCTCGATCATGCGCAAGATCTTCGCGCCAGCACGGGCCCCGCGCGCGCGGCGGCCGAGGCCCTGGTGCGGGCGGGTCTGCGACGCGATTACGCCGCCCCTGCCCCGTCGACGCTGGACCGTCGTATTGCCAGCTGGCGCGCGTTCCACCGGATGAAGAACCTGGCCTCGCCCTTCGACGCGCCGCTGATCAAGGAGGCGCGGGCCAAGGCGCGGCGCGCCGCCGCGCGGCCGCGCCAGCGCAAATCTGAAAACCCGATCACCCGCGACATCCTGAAGGCGATGCTGGCCACCTGCCACGGCTCACTGCGCGATCGGCGCGATCACGCCGCCCTCGCCCTGGCCTGGGCCAGCGGCGGGCGCCGGCGCTCCGAGGTCACGGCACTGAATCGCGACGATATCGATGACCGGCCGATGGCAGAACGTGGGCTGATCCGCATTCGTCTGCTGCACACCAAGACAACAACGCCGGATCGGGCGCCGTGGCTGCCGCTGAAAGGCTTTCCGGCGCGATCGGTACTGGCCTGGATCGCGGCGGCCGGGATCGAGGGCGGGCCGCTCTTCCGGCCCGTCAGCCAGGCGGACCGGGTGCTGACCCGCCGGCTGACGCCCGGCGGTTTTCGCACCATTGTCGCGCATCGTCTCGAGCTGGCCGGCTATCCGCGTGATTTTGCCAGCCCACACGGGCTCAGGTCGGGATTCCTCACCCAGGCGGCCCTGGACGGTGCCCCGTTGGCGGCCGCCATGCAGCTTTCGCTGCATCGTGACCCGGGACAGGCCCAGGCCTATTACGCCGATGTCGAGATCGAGGATAACCCGGCGACGGATCTGCTGGGCTAATTTTAAGCGCAAAAGCCGCCACATGGAGCGTGGGCGACAGGACCGTCACGTTCCGTTGGCAAGCCATGTTCGGCAGCCGGCAGGACCGTTGAACATGACGATCGCTCGCGTCATCCGCGGCTTTTCAGGTTGTGCTGATGCCGCTCGCCTCTACCAAATATAGGGGTGGCGGGCAAAAAACCCTTGCGAGAATCGGAAAACTGTCACATCCATTTACGGAATAAAGAGAATATGACGGTCCACAGCGTAACAACCCGACTGCAAGGGCCGCAGAGCATGAGGGCATGATGCTGCCAAAAACGCGCATCGACAAGTTGGTGGGTAGCCATGCGCTGGCCCTTTCCGAGCGGCTGCAGGCGCATCGCGCGCAACTGTTTCCGCCGGATGCACGGCGTGAACTGCGCAAGTTCACCAGCGGCGAGGTCGCCGACCTTCTGGGCGTGAAGGACGCTTATCTGCGCAAGCTCGACCTTGATGGCAAGGGCCCGAGCCCTGAAACGCGGGCAGGTGGTCGGCGCTATTACAGCCCGCAGGATATTCAAGCGCTACGGCAACTGCTTGAAAAAGGGGCGAAAAGCCCTGGAACCTATTTGCCCGGTCGCCGAGACGGCGACCATTTGCAGGTCATCACTGTGATCAACTTCAAGGGCGGCAGCGGCAAGACCACGACCGCGGCGCATCTGGCGCAGAAGCTCGCGCTGGACGGTTATCGCGTGCTGGCGATCGATCTTGATCCGCAGGCCAGCCTGTCGGCGCTGCACGGCGTGCAGCCGGAATTTGATCTGAGCGATGGCGGGACGATCTATGATGCGATCCGCTATGAAGACCCGGTGTCGTTGCGCAACATCATCCAGAAGACCTATTTCACCAATCTCGACCTGATTCCCGGCAATCTTGAGCTGATGGAGTTCGAACACGATACCCCGCGCGCTATCCTCGAACGCTCGGGCAAGCTCTTCTTTACCAGAATTGGTGATGCGCTGGCCGAGGTGGAATCAGATTACGACGTCGTTGTCATCGATTGTCCCCCGCAACTGGGTTTTCTGACCATGTCGGCCTTGTCTGCGGCAACTGCGATCCTTGTGACCGTGCACCCACAGATGCTGGATGTGATGTCGATGTGCCAGTTCCTGCTGATGACGTCGAATTTGCTGGGTGTGGTTGCCGAGGCAGGGGCGGATATGGATTACGACTGGTTGCGTTACGTCGTGACACGCTACGAGCCGGGCGACGGTCCGCAGAACCAGATGGTCAGCTTCATGCGCTCGATGTTTGGCGAACATGTGCTGAATCATACGGTCCTCAAATCCACTGCGATCTCGGATGCCGGCATCACCAAGCAGACCTTGTACGAAGTCGAAAAGTCAGCATTCACCCGATCCACCTATGAACGCGCGATCGAAAGCCTGAACGCGGTGAATGGCGAGATCGAGGGTTTGATACAGTCGGCCTGGGGCCGGAAAGGGGAGAGCTGATGGCCCGCAAGAACCTGCTGCAAGGTCTGATGAGTCAGGCCCCTGCCGAGCCCGAGGACACCGCGAACGCCCTGCCCCGCTACGAGCGCGGCGCAATTGGCGCGGTGTCCAAATCCATCGATGATCTGAAACGCCGCGCCATCATCGACGTGCTTCCCGACATGATCGACAATGCCGGGCTGAAAGACCGCTTGGACGAAGATCCCGAGGGTCTCGCTGTGCTGACCGAGTCGATCCGCGAATACGGCCAGCAGGTTCCTGTTCTGTTGCGCCACAGCCCGAATAGCGAGGGCCGGTATGATGTGGTCTATGGTCGTCGCCGTGTCGCCGCGCTGAAGGCGCTGCGCCAGCCGGTCAAGGCGATGGTGCGAACGCTGGACGACCGGGAACTGGTCATCGCTCAGGGTCAGGAAAACAGCGCCCGCAAGGATTTGTCGTTTATCGAGAAGGCCTTGTTCGCCCAGCAGATGGTGAAGGCGGGCTATGAGCGCAAGATTGTCTGCGACGCTCTTTCGATCGACAAGACCGTGATTTCGCGAATGCTGACGGTCGCCGAAAGCTTGCCGCATCGATTGATTCTGGCGATCGGTTCGGCACCTTCGGTCGGCCGTGACCGTTGGCTGGCTCTGGTACAGCGCGCACGGGGTGCCGATCTGGTTACGCTGCAACGCGCTGCGCAGGGCCCAGGATCGGATCAGCGGTTTGAGGCGGTGTTTGCCGCTGCGGCACCGGCCCGCCCCGCCTCGTCAGGCCCGCGCAAGCTGACCGGCGATGGTGGCGAGACCTTGGGCGAAGCGCGCGCTGCAAAGAACAAACTGGTGATCGAGCTTTCCGGACAAGGCCGCGAATTCGGCGATTGGTTGGCAGATCACCTTCACGAAGTTCACCGCAACTGGCTGAAATCAAACAGCTAAGCGGGGACATAACAGGCAAGAAATCAAACAGGAGGCACGATCAAGGCAAAAAAGAAGCCCCTCAGGACATGACATCCCAAAGGGCCGCTGTTTCGTTCTAGCACCTCGAACATAGCGGTATTGGTTGACAGCTGTCAACAACGTCGATCCAGGCGAACGGCTTTTCTTTGCCCCGTGACAGACAATATGCGACACATTTCAATGACGCCTTTCGGGCGGCAACCGGTGACGGCTGGCCTATTGGCAACCCAAGCGCTGGCAGAGGCTCCTGCCCCGGACAGCGCACCCGACAAGTGGGCGCTGCTGCGGGATCTGACGGCGGCGCGCACGGTTTTCAATGTCACCGACCGTGATCTTGCAGTCCTGGCGGCGCTGTTCAGCTTTCATCCGGGCAAAGAGCTGGCTGACGACGACGCACTGATCGTGTTTCCCTCGAACGCCTCATTGTCCGAGCGGACGCACGGCATGGCCGAAAGCACGCTGCGCCGCCATCTGGCCGCGCTGACCCGTGCCGGCCTGATCCTGCGCCGTGACAGCCCCAACGGGAAGCGCTACGCCGCGCGTGACCGCAGCGGCGCCCTCGATCGCGTGTTCGGCTTTGACCTGCGCCCCCTGCTGATCCGCAGCCCCGAAATCGCCGAGGCTGCCGAGGAAGCACGCCGCGAGGCATTTGCGTTGCGCAGGCTGCGCGAACAGGTCGTCATCCGTGTGCGCGACGCGGGCAAATTGATTGCCTGGGCAATCGAAACAGACATGGGTGCCCCAGCAGCCCTCATCGCCGATCTGGCGGAGCTTCAGCGCTTGCTGCGGCGGAAGCTGGACATTCAGTGTCTGGCAACTCTTGCCGCCCGTGCCGAGAACGTCCTGGATCAGGTACGTTCGCTGAGCAAAACAGAAAAAATGGACGGCAATGCCGACGTTAATGAGCGGCACCAACAGAATTCAAAACCAGACTCTTATGAATCTGAACCTTGCTTAGAGCACCAAGAGGGCGAAGCCGCCGCGTCATCTGCGGAACCGGCCATGCCATTGGGACTGGTGCTGAAGGCGGTGCCCGACATTTTGGATTATGCTCCGGATGGTATCCGAACCTGGCGGGATCTGATTGGGGTGGCTGGTTTCGTGCGCCCAATGTTGGGTATCAGCCCGGATGCCTGGGACAGTTCGCGACGAGTTATGGGCGATGCCGCTGCGGCCATCGTGTTGGCGTGCATGCTGCAGAGGGCGGAAACAATCAACAAACCCGGCGGCTATCTGCGGGCGTTGACCAGCAAGGCAGAGGCTGGAGCATTCTCGGTCGGGCCGATGGTCATGGCTTTGCTGCGCGCCGAAAACGGGCGGCCAGTCTGATGCAATCGGGGACAGTTGACGGCTGTCAACTTTGGGCGCGGTCGCGACATGGCCGGAGCGTTGACAGCTGTCAACTTCCGCCCGGTCGTTGGCGAGACAGCGTGTGCCCGCGCGCTTTGGGCAGATCGGAACGGTCCCCTCGCCGAACCTCCTTTTGCCCTCGATACCTCTCGGCACCGTGCTTCAGACGCGTCGCTTTCTTTGTCGCTTGTAGGTCAGAACAAGGATGACTTTCTGCCAGGACGTGCATTACGCCTTCCAGGCTCGCAGTTGTGCCGCTGTGGCTGGCTGCGCCGCGGGGATTCTCGCGTTCTCGTAACTCGCGATAGAACCGCAGTCTGGCAGGCAATTCACTGGCCGGGAAGCTGCCAGACCAATAAGTGCCCACAAGACTGATGCGATCAGATCGTTTGTCAAAGCTGATCAACATCGATCAGATCCTTTCCTTCCCGAAGCGCCTGCAGGATAGCGTGACGCTCATCATCACGCAGGCCGTCGAGCAATCGCTGCATCATGCGAAACCGGCCGCGTCGACCGAGCCGATATGAGATCAGTCTGCGACCAGCTGCGATGAAGATTGCGCGAAGCTCTTCAAAACTTGCAGCGTGCGCCCAGAACTCTGCATCACTGTCAGCATCGATGAAGGTCGGGAGCGGAACACCAGTCCGCCATTCTTCCAGGATGACCGCCAAGACATGCTCAGCGTCATCTGGGTGACAGGCGTAAATACCGTCGACCAGATCCACAATTCGTGAGAGCCGCATGCCTGGGCTCATGTTCCCATTGTCACGTCTTTCTTGCGTCGACATTATCGCCTCCATTGATCTGGAGCGCCCAAATTGGGACAGCCCCGAAAACAAGCGTTTTCGGGGTCTGGCCGTCGCCGAGACTGGGGGTAGCAGAGACAAGGAAAATCGACTGGGGTGGTGCGGCCCGCAGCCGAAGGCGAGGACACGGCCCTGTCTATTTTCCTTGGCGGCGCGAGGGGCAACGCCCCTTAGTTCTTTGGCGCGGCAGGCGACGCGTTCGACTTCGCCGAAGCCCCACTGTAACGTGTTCAGTGACCTTTGGCCGCCAGCCAGGCATTAAAATGCGGTATAAACTGGGCGCGTGCCCATCGCGACATGGGCCCTTCAATCCCGGTCATCGCCTCAGGATCGACTTCTCTCGTGAGACGGTCATAAGCGGCCCGGCTGATCATCATGGAGGTATCAAACGGATGGCTGGCGTCTTTCATGCGGTCGTTCGGTACTTCGGTATAGTTGATGCCTGCTTCGATCCGCTCGATCAGCTGAGGCCGCAAGTCGGCGAAGGCTTTTCGGAACACGGCACTGACCGGACAGCGGGCCTTTTCTGCCCAGGTAGTTGCCCGTTCTGTCAGGTCGGTTGGACAGCGGAAGGTGACGCGCAGCTTGATATTTGTCACCTTGCCGGCCTCGGGCGGTGTCTTCTGCTTCGGGGCGGTCGTGTGCACCTCTGTGGCTGCTGAAGGATGGCTCGTCGCATCCGTGATCGAGGTAAGACTCCCTGGCTTCACTTCCTGATCGGATGGCTTGTCAGCGGGAGTCGATGCCGCCGCCGACATTTCAGTCGATTTTTTCACTGCTGGGCTTGGCGCCGGTTTTGCGACAGATGTTGGCTGCTCTGCTGGCCTAGCCACGTCCAGACGGGCCGCAAAACTGTCGTCGCGCCTGTTAACTGTGCCGCGATCCTTGAGCCGAGCCATCACGCATTCTCCCTGATGATTTCGTCAAACTGGTCGAGCAGCTCGCCCATCTCGGTCAGGCCCGGTGTGATCGACTGCACCAGGCTGCGGTTGGGGTGCTTGTCGCGGATGACTCCCAACAGTCCGGTGTCGTTCATGCGCTCATAACACGCCCGGTCCAGGACAAAATCCTCGAGCGTCGGAAGCGTCTCGAACATGATTGCGATCTGCGCTTTGGCAGATTCGCTGATTGACTTGCCGACATGGCTGCCGACGACGCGGAAAGGGGGCACATGATCCGGGTCGTCGACTCGGGTTTTCAGACGCGCGTGCCAGATGCCGGTTGCGGTGGTGTCGCGCACATCCTGTGACGACAGCCGGCAGGGTGAGACGATAAGGTGCGCCGTCATGGCCATTTCGTCATGCGCCTCAGATCCGCCACCGAAGGTGTCGATCAGGATCAGGTGATCTTCATCTTCCCCTTGGTACAGCCTCTGAATATCCTCAAGGACCGTCTCTGCATCCAACGTCCCGATGACCTCGATGCGGTCGTGCCAATAGCCCTGGCGTCGTGCCTCGGTCATCCATTCCGCGATGCCCTGGTTCGAGTCGGTGTCGAAGACCGTCACGCGTTCGCCCCGATCGATGGCCACGGAGGCCAGACCGCGCACGAGGGTCGATTTGCCGCAGCCTCCCTTCTTGTTCATGACCGTGATGATCCGTCTGCCTTTGTCCACGATGCGCTATCCGTCCTGCGTGATGCGATAACCTTAATACGTAACACGACAACCGTGGAACGACAAGCGACGACCGAGGTGCGGCATACATTAACCGTAATGCGAGAGCCATGAAACGGTATCCGACGTACAACAATCGTCATCCGGCATGCGTCAACCGACACCCGCAATGCATGGTGCGTGCTGCATGGTTCGAGGGTCTGCATTCTGACTGTGCTTGACGCTAATCGAGTCATGTCCAGCGCGGGCCAGCGGAACGAGGTGCGACATGCACCATCCGCAAACCGTGATGCGAGATCCGATGTGGCGTAGCGAAGGGCAGGGGCGTTGAGAGGGTGCGTAAGGACCAGGAGCGGGGCCAGGCTCTAACCCGATGCGGCGCGGGCTTCAGCGGCCGCCTGGCGGCACTCGGCGCGCGCCTGAAGCGGTGTCGCAAGAGCGACAAGCCTAAAGCGTCAAGAAAACGGACCACATGTGCCGCACCGAGCAACCTCGGCGATCGCCCCAATCGGTGCCGCCTACGGCGGCAAGTTCCCGATTGTTTGGTGGGCGATCTTGGGTTACCTTGGCTCATGTGGGGAAGTGGCAGGAAATGCGGAATGTATACAAACCGTCTGACCGCCATCGTCAGGAGACTATTGATGGCGCGTAAATCGCTGACGAAAGACCAGAAGGCAGAGGCCATCCGCCAGTTGAAGGCGGGCGGGGCTGTTTCCACGGTTGCTGACGCGGTTGGTGCCGCGCCTGAGGCGATCAAGAAGGAAAAGGCCCTGAAACTGCGTCAATCCGAGGCGACCACGACCTATGGAAGTGTCGTTACCGTGCGGCTATCCCCCGAGGAGGTGCACCAGTTGGACAGGCTGAAAGGGGTTCTTGGCACAGAAAGTCGTTCCGATGTGCTGCGCACCTTGCTGCGATCCAGTGTCGGGATGCTCGAATTTCCGCCTGAACAGGCGGCGGAGCTTGAGGCAATCAAACACGAGCTTCACAAGATTGGCGTCAACATCAACCAGATCGCCTTTGCTGCCAACACTCGGAAGATCAAGCTGGCGAAGGGTCAGATGCACGCCCTGGACGATTTGCGGCTCACCATGCCGAAGGTGCGCACCTTCCTTCAGGCGGTGGTCAGCGAGCAACGGCGTCGTGGAGTGCGACTGTTCAAAGCCTTCATCGAGGGTGAAGCATGAATCACGGTGGGCTGGCAAAGGCGCTGATCGGCGAGATCGAGTTTCCGATCTGGCAGGGCGGGGCGGGTATGCTGGCCTTCCAGCAGGCCGAGGTCGCGCGCGAGTTCGACAGGTTCATGACCCCGAAGCCGAAATTTTCCGGGCGGGCGGCGGGCCTGTGGCGCGTCGCCCAGGGCTCGAATGCGGTGGTGCTGAAGAAGATCCACAATGGCGGCACGCACACCGGAAAGCAGCTTGGCAACCAGCTGGATTACCTCTTCTCCAAGGCAGCGGCGGTGTTCGGCAACATGGCCGATCTGGACCCGCGCGCCCGGACGCTGAACGGCGATCAGCGCAAGGTGATCGTCGATCAGTGGTCTGACGAATGGACCGGCGATCCGAAGAACGGCCATACCACGCATCTGCTGGTTTCCTTCCCCTTCGATGTGAGCGGGGAGCGCGGCCGGCCAGTGGTCGAAGAATGGTGCATGGAGATGTTCCAGTCCGGTCTGCATTCGGATGGCGAGGAATGGGCCTATGTTGCGGCCCTGCACACCGATCGGGTCAACAGGCATGTCCATGTCGTCGTGAACAACCGGGGCCTGGAGAATGGCGACTGGTTCTATATGGCGAAGGACCACGCCTTTAATCTGGATTTCATGAAGGAACGGCTGGTCGAGATCGCCGCCGGGCAGGGCATGTTTCTGGACAAGAGCAGCCGCCTGGACCGGGGCGTCCTGACCTATGGGCCGTCACGGGCCGAGATCGAGCGGGCTGCGCGTGAAGGCCGTGAGCCCGTCGAGGCCCGCCGCCAGGGCAGGGCGCTCAGCGATGCCCTCGATCACATTCAGCGCAATATCGAGACGCTGCGCAGTCTCGCGGTCGTGGCCACGCTCATCAGCGACGAGCACCTGGCCCGGAAGATCGAGGCCGCAGCCGACCTGCTGGAACAGGGCGGCATTATCAATCACAGAAATCAGGAGATCGTCATGGACGCTGAAACCATCCGCAATCGCGGCGATCTGGCCACTGCCTTCGGGAACTGGCTGGATGAAAGCGAGAAGGACATTTCGCGCCTGCCCGTGCAGGAGCAGCGCGAAATGCGTGAGGAACTCTACGGTATTGCCTCGGAGATCGTGCGCGATCTGGGCGATGATCGCGGCGCGCAGCTGATGCACCATGCCCCGCGCACCCCGGTCTATCAGGCGCAGATGGACGGAGATCGCATCACCATCGAGGACAAGCACAACGTCATCGGGCCGGATGGCTCAAAGGCAATGACGGCGCAGATCGGCGCGGCCGCAGAGAAGGCCGGTCTCGATCCGAGCGTGATCCAGTCCCGGATGGAGCTTGGTGCCGCGAATGCCTGGCAGGAGCGCGAATGGATCAAGGCCGATATTCTGGCCGTGGCCGACGCGAAGAAGATCGATCTGTCTTCCGAGGACGGGCGGGGCAGGGCGGCCGAGCTGGTCGACAGCTTCTATGCCGCGGCGGCGCGGACGATTTCACGCGCAGTGCCGATCGAGCAGGAGGCCACAAATGACAAGCTCACCCGCACCCTGTCTGTAATGGCCGATGCTCACGCCCAGCATGGCAAGGTCGAGTTCCAGAATGATGAGCACGCTGCGCGCTTCGGGGCCGACTTCCGCGAACGCTATGGCGAGAATGCCATGGCGCGGATGGCGACCGGCGACACCAACGCCCTGGCCGTCGATTTTCCTGATGCGGGTCAGCGTCGGGCTATCGCGCGGGCTGTGGCAGCGGCGGGCGAAGCCCATCAGTCGGTCGGCATCACGCTCGCCCAGACCCGGCAGGTCAAAGAGAAAATGGCCGAGCAGGAGGCTGACGAGCATCACGTTTCGCGTCGCAAGGATCTCGGTCACGAGTTGTGATCGCATCACCGATTGAACCGGGGGCCGCCAGGATATACATTATTGACGATGTGTATCATTCAAGGCGGAGCCAAACACCATGCAGATCGCGAAATGGGGTAATTCTTTGGCCGTCCGCCTGCCCGCGCGGATGGTCCAGGAACTCGGGCTGAAGGCGGGCGACGAGATCGAGATTACTGCGGCCGATGCCGGGCTTTTTGAGGTTCATCGACGCCGTGACCCCGAAGAAATCCTGGCTCGCCTGCGCGAGTTTCGTGGATTGATGCCCAAGGGCTATCGGTTCGATCGGGACGAGGCGAATGCCAGGTAGGTTCTTCGACACGAACATCCTGCTTTACTTGCTTTCTGACGACCACACCAAGGCTGACATTGCCGAAGGGCTGCTGCGCGGCGGTGGAACCGTCAGCGTGCAGGTGCTGAACGAGATTGCGACTGTCACGCAGCGAAAATTCAGGATGAGTTGGGCGCAGACGGATGAGTTCCTGCTCATGATCCGTGAATTTGTGACCGTCGAGCCGTTGACCTATGAGACGCATGACCTTGGTATCGCCCTGGCGCGGAAACACGCGCTGTCTGTCTATGACGCCATGATCGTTGCAGCCGGGCTACTGGCTGGCTGTGACATCCTGCTGTCAGAGGACATGCAGGATGGATTCAGGGTGGCCGATAGGATCACGATCCGTAATCCATTCGCCGCGCAAATATGATCCGCGCAGCTATCTATGATGGATCGCCATGTGATCACCCGTCCAGGTTAGGAGCAGGGTCGGCGTGTTTTCCCTCGCTGGACTATGAAAGTTTGGGCGGGAAGCCGACATGCGGCGGCGCGGCGTTGCGACTGCAGAAATTCGGCGATAACCGCCATTCGTTCTCAGCGCAGCGAAATTCGCACCATCGCAGGCCCATCGGGCGGACTGCCGACATGCGGCGATGCAGCGTCGCATCCGCGGCAATCTGGATAAGCCGACATTCAGGGACAGGGCGATAACTGGCGGGCGAGACCCGCAGGTCGGGCGGAAACCCGTCGTTCGCTGCGAATTCATGAAGGCGGATGCCGACGGGAGTAAGCTGCCATTCGTGGTGGCGCCAATAGGAGTGCAGCAATTGATCGCCATTCAACTGGTGGTAGGCGAGGCGCTTTAGTGTGCAGCAGGGCAAGCACGCCGTGCTCCAAGGCAAGCGGTGATCGGATCGCCTCTTATAGACAAAAAACAAAAACTGTCTCTAAGCCACCACGTCCGGGCGCTCTTTCAAGCATGAAGAAGGCCGACCCCAGCGGTCGGCCTTTTCTTATGGACGCAGGAAGGCGTGCTCTTCCCTCGCCGACCGCGGCGATCGTTCAATTGTCGCGGGATCAATCTCGCACATCGTCAGCTGTGCATTCACCTTTCGTGCGGCCATTCCAGCCCGGAACCACTTCGACGCTGCAGCAATGTTCATCCGCGGGCGCCTCTGGCCTTTTTTCGGCTTCGAGGCCTCCATCATCGCCGCGACCATCTCATCGATGCGGTAGAGCCCACCATAGACCGGCAGTGGCATCTTGCGTTGCTGGAGGGCCTGACGCTTGACCTCCAGCTTCTCCGCCACGTCGGCCAAGCTGACCAGGTCAGGGCGAACCTCGCGCAGCACAGTGCCTTGCGGCAGCGCCTTGATCAGTGCCCGCGCAGCATCAAGGATCACGGCCTCTGCGTCGTCCCCTTCAACCTCCAGCTCCACGCCGAGCAGGCCAGCCTGGCCCGTGCCCACAAGGGCATCTTCAAAGCCAGCCTCGAAGACGGCGTCGGACAAGGCAAATGCGTCGTGCTCTCCTTCGGGGAGCGCGAAGACCAGTTCGAATTCGAATTCTTCAGCCATCGGCTTTTCCTTCGTCTTTTTTATCAAGCATCACGCAGGACAGGGCTTTCTGCCGAACCTTCTTCGCGTGCTGCTGCGGGTTCTTGGGTGTGGACCACACCGACATGTTGCAGAACGTGCCGCAGCGGCATTCCTTATCGTTGGCAGGACAGCGAAGAATTCCCCATACGTGCCCCTTGCCTTCAATCAGAGCCCATCCGAGAGCTTCCAGCTCTTGGACGACAGCCTCGATTTCCTTCGACGTGTGCTTCTTCCTTGGCACTGAAGATACTCCATCCCATTAAATTGTCAATCGACAAGTTATTAGAGCACCAAAAACATCTCACCAGATCGTAGCCAGGCTCAAGAACGTCGCACAGCGGGTTCACGGGCAGGCCATTGGCGCGCTCATCGATCTCGCTAAGGGATACTGGACGGAAGTCCCAGACATCAACGCCCATCGGACCGTTCAAAATGCTGCAGCCTGAATGAATGACCGGTTCAGTTAAGCTGCTCTGCAGCGTTGCACCTGCGGACGAATGTCCGGAGAGGGCCGGGCGTGCCATGTCGCTCTGCCAGGATGGTCACACGGCCTGCCGCACCGCCGCATGACCGCATCGAGCCCTTGTTGATCGATGCTGCGGCGCTTGCGAACGGCGGGTTCGACGGATACTGCTGCATGGGGTTCAAATCAGATCTAGACCTGCACCTGCTGACGTTTCAAATGCTACGACTAGCCAATGTGAAACGGCGCGACCGTTTCACTCGGCCATCCCAGAGAAGTGCAGTCATTGCGACGCGCGTCGGATCGCATCCGGCAGCTCCATTAGCTTCGCGACCATCTTGCCCTCAAGCGGTATGAACCCCCGCATCATGTCAAACATCCGTCCATCAACGCGGATGAGGTCCACGTCCGGATGGTAGGCGAGGTGACACAGGTCCACCGCCTCTGACGGCAATGGATCGCGCTCCATACGGAACAGAGCTTCACAATAGGCGCGGATGTAATCGAACCGGGGACCGCTCGCATGAGACCATGACGAGCGGGGCACGCGCTTGGCCTCGCGCTCGAACGCGGCATGCTCACCCCGAGCACGTCCCGCCTCATCGGAGGTCTCGCCGTAGGTCCGCACAGCCTGGGTGACGGCGGCCTCATGGACGAGTCGTATTCCTTCGTCCCGCGCACGCTTGAGGCGGATGCTGGCCACGAGTGCGTTGAGCTTCGCGCGGGGCTCCGCGAGGTTCTCGTCCAAGATCCGGCGCAACGGGTTCTCGCCGCGCCGGACGGACGCGACTGCGGTGCAGTAGTGCCGTGGGTCGGTGAAGAAGCGCATGAGCTTCGAATGGAACGCCCGTCGCCCACGTGGTGGATCGCGAACAAGGGCGCAGAATTCCGACTTTGTCATGCCGATCATCGCTAGCTCGGGCGGCAGGTCGAACACCGTGTTCGCCATGAGGCGGGCGAGCGTATTCGGATTCGCAATCATCCGCCGCTGCTGACGAGAAAGCGGCGCCCGATCCTGAAGTGCGTCTCCAACCATACGCTTGATGGATTTGGCGTCGATTAGCGCCTTTATGCGCTCCAAGCTTGATGCAGGTGCCCACATCCCATCGTTTGGGAACACAGCTCCGTTTATAATGTCGCCCACATGGGGGAACGCGGCGCCGCCTGTAAGCGCATGGATCACCTCGCCGCAATGGCGCTGGTAGTTTTCGAAGCCCTCGCTGTCGGGATTTAGCACCTCGACGACGTGGAAGAGAGATACCCCGAACTCGGCCACGCCATTAAGCCGGAGGCTAACGAGCTCTTCGAAGAGCGCCGCCTTACGCTCGGAAAGGGGCCGCGCCGAGAGAGAGATGAAGTCCTGGGAATCGAGATAGACTCGTATCGGTTCGCGCTCTGTCATACGGTGGTCCCATTCGGCGATAGTGTAATGAAGCAGACCTTCGCGCAAGTCGCAGCGAAAGTCCGTTCTGTCCCGCAGTGCGGACCTCAGACACTAAAGAAATCGAGCACCCGCAGCGAATGGCCGGTCTGGAGAAGCTGCAACGCGGCGCTCGGCGTCGGGATGAAGGTCCGCTTTGGGCCGGGACCGTCATTCTATGGGAACCTTCGCCTTCATCTTCTTCCTGAAATCCGACGCTTTCCTGATGGCCTCCTTATCGGATGGCCGCAGGGATTCCTGTGCCTCGGCATCCGTCATGGCGGGTCGCGCAGCCTCGACCTCGGCGATTATCGCCTTAGCGGTGATCCCTAGCGGCGGCGCATAGGCAAGCGGCTGGAACTGCGCCACCTGGTCTTGCAGCTTCTCGATTTCGTCACGCATTGATCTGATCTGATGCCGCTCGTCAGGATAGGGCAGCGGTCCGGACTGAGCAGCCATGATCTTCGAGAAATAGGGGTCCTCGTAATAGACGATGCGGTCCGCCAGGATCGGGTTCTGCCGTTCGGGGATCAGGATGACCTTCGAGGCGTCGAATTTCTTGACCTCATCCGGGCTCATCAGTGGTCGCTCTTCGTTCCGGCGCGACACAGACCGCCGCCGGAAGCCGCGACCGTCAGAGGACAGGCTGTCGCTGACGGAAAGTCGGGTGGTCTTTCCTAGGGCCTCGGACACCTCGGCTGCGGTCTTTTTCTCGTTCGGGCTGATGAAGAGCTTCATCCCGGCTGCGGATTCGACCGACAGACGATCGTTCTCGCCATAGATATTGTCGAGACCGGGGATGGACTGCGTGATGATCGACACACGCCCGCCGTGCCCTGCCAGCTGCTTCAGCGACTGCACGACGATGGGCATCTTGCCCAGCTGGTCGAATTCGTCGAGAATGATCTGCACCGGCCATGGCTCGGTCTTGTGGTTCGGCAGGGACGACCGCAAGGTGGCGATCAATTCACCGAACAGCAGCCGCATCAGCGGCGCGAGGGTCACAATATCGTCGCTGTTGACGACGATATAGATCGTCTGCGGCTTCATTCGGATATTCTGCCAGCTGAAGTCATTGCCGCTGGTGACGCGATCGACCTTCGGATTCACCCAGAGGCCGAGGCCAGCCCCTTTAAGGACCGAGACATAGGAGGACAGCGTGCGGTCAGCATAGCCGCTGAAATCCATGAAGATGTCCTTGGTCTGCTGGTGACGGGCCTCGGCCGCGCGGGATTTGTATTCCTCGGACTTGTCGGCACCGCCGAAGAGGACGCGCGTGATTTCCCCGATGGTCGGCTTTCCGCGCTCGATGGCGAGCATCCCCCCGGCGACGAACAGCTCCCGTGCCCCGACGATGAAATCCGCCGCCCCGCCCTTTTCGCTGGTGGTCAGGAAATAGGTCGACAGCTTGCTCAGCTCGGTGAACTGCTGATCAGTATTCTTCAGGGCGGCGATACGTTCCAGCGGGTTGTAGCGATGCGAGGGGTAATCGAAGTCGAAGGGCGCGAAATAGAAGATTTCGTCGCCCTGCGCCTTACGGTGCCGGGATGTGGCCTCAAAAATTTCACCCTTCACATCGAGGATGACGCAGCTGCCGGGGAAGAGCAGCGTGTTCGGAATGACATAGCCGACACCCTTGCCCGCCCGCGTCGGCGCCACGACCAGGCAATGCGGAAATTTGTCCCAGTTCGAGGCAATGAACCGGAACCGGCCCGAGAAACGACCAAGGATGCCGTGTGTGCCGAGCCGCGCAAAGACCAGACCGCCGCCGATCTTTTGCAGGAGACCGTTCTTCCTGATCTCGGTCGGTGACTGGAAATGCGCCTTGCCGTATTGGGTCAGTTTCTGGGTGATGGACAGCGCCAGCGTGAAGAGCACGGTCGCGATCAGGGCTACCCCGGCGATCTGATACCCGCCGAACCAGGGTTGCGTCATGCTGCGCGACAAGCCCGGAAACTGCTTCACGAGAATGAACATGTCGGCAGAGGCGGCATTGGCACCGAGTTGATGCTGGACCCACATGCCCCCAAGCATCAGGCCTATGATGACACCGCTGATGATGCCAAAGGACAGGGCGATCAATGTCCGGTTCATAGGCCTGCCTCCTATAGATCCATGTTCAGTTCGCGCTTCCCCGGAGCGGCGCTGTGCTGATGGTCCTCGGCAGCATCGGCAAGAATCCGACCATATGCGGCCTCGACGGCCCCGCGATCCCGTACCGCGAGTTGTGAAAGATTCTTGCGGATGAAGGCCATGTTCTCAGCGGTGCTCTCAACCAGCTTCATCATCATCGACGCATTGTCAGACTCGATGTCCCTCAGGCGCTCATTGCCACCGTCCCGTGTCGCGAGTTTTGCCGGTCGAAGAGCGTCTTCGCCGGATGCAAAAGATTCGCCGGCAGGGTCCGCGTAAGGGCGACCATGAATGTAGATGACGGATTGACCCGCCTTTTCTGCCGCGCGCCCCTCGGCCAATGCCTCCCGCTGCCGCTCAGCCAGGCTTTCGATATCCTTGTCCATCTCTAACTCCTTAAAATCTGGTTGCGTCACACATGGCGAAACCTGCACGTGGCCGTAGGGGAACAGGTCAAAGCAGATCGTCATCCAGTGCAGGGAAATAGACTTCCATGATGCCGCGCGCCTCGCCTTCACGGCCGGTCTGGATCACCGCATCGATCGAGCCACGCAGATAGCGCAGGATCTCGCCATAGTTCAGCTGCGTCCCGGTGTTCATGACCAGGAGCGCCATCTTGTCCATGGCCTTGCGGCCACTGGCCGCGTGCAGCGTCGTGAAACTGCCCTCATGGCCGGTATTGATCGCGCCGAGGAAGGTTGCGGCTTCCCCGCCGCGCACTTCGCCCAGGATGATCCTGTCCGGTCGCAGACGAAGCGTGGCCTGAAGAAGCTTGTCGGCCGAGCGCGGCGAGGTGTCGTCGCGCGATGCGATCAGGCTGACATGGTTTGGCTGGTGCGGCAGGGCCTCAGCCGAATCCTCAATCAGCACCAACCGCTCTTCATCGGGGATCATCCACATCAACCGGCGTGCCAATTCGGTCTTGCCGGCCGAGGTCGGTCCGGACACGATCATGTTCAGCTTCATATCGACGCAAGCCGTCAGCACCGCATCTGCATCACCACCGACACCAAGATCGGCCGCGAGGCTGTGAATCTTCTCGATCTTCGACAGCCGGTCGGTTTCCAGCGAAATGCCCTGCTGGCGCAGGAAGCCGAACTTCTTCGGTTCCTCCGATGCCAACCTTTGCCGGAAAACCCTGAAAGAGAGGATGGTTCCACCGAATGCCGCCGGCGCAATGATCGCCTGCACCCGCAGCGTCGCACCGCCATAGGGCACCGTGGTGGAAATCATCGGCGACAAAGCCGTCAGCGGCTGCTCGGCAGATCGTGCTATCTGCCCGGCCAGATCGGTCACTTCCGATGGGTTCAGGCTGATCCCGTCGAAGCGGCTCATATGAGCCGATCCGGCCTTTTCAACCCAGAGACCGGCATCGCCATTGATCGCCAGTTCGATCGTCAGAGGGTCGCCCAGGATCATATCGAGGCGCTTCAGGTAATGATCGAGATAGCCAGCCATCAGAACATCTCAAGATCGGTATTGACCCGAACCATGACCACCGCGCCCTGGTCGACCGAAATCGTTGCCGGAATGTCGAGATATTCAGCCAAGACGTTATCGAGGGCGTCGGACGCATCCTGGCCGATACTCTCCACCGTATCGCGCGTGGTCTCGCTGCCGCCATTCTCTTCGATGCTGGCGACGGCAATGTCCGGCAGCGCACCGATGATCGACACGGCCGCGGCCGATCCGAAGCGGGCCAGCGTGTGATTGTTGACCTTGCCGGTCATGCCCGCGCGTCCGATGCGGTCTGTGCCATACCCTTCGAGTTGCACGGATTGGCCATCCGCGGTCACCAGACGGTCCCAAGCGATCATCACCCGGCGCTGCCCACGCTCGATCTGCGAATTATATCGGCCATAGAGTTTGGAACCACGCGGGATCAGGACCTGGCTCATGTCCATCGACCACACATCATAGCTGACATTGGCCGCGACATTGCCGGGCAATTGGCTGCTTATGGCCGTTTCCAGCGTCGCTTCGATCAGCGTGCCTTGAATAATCGTGTTGGACGGGCTGCCAATGACCTCGCTCTGTGTCACCCGCGCCTTGTTCGCTCCGGCGCGAAGGAACTCATCGCCGGCAGCGTAATCGCGAGCATCGCCTCCATCCGGCGTCTCAGATCCGCCACTTGCCCGATATGTCACCATGGGCGAGGCGATCTGGGCCTGCTTGCGCGCTTCCTCTTCGGCCCGGCGAGCCTCGTATTCGGCCCGGCGCTGCGCCTCAAGTGCGGCGGCGGCATCCTGTTCGCCAAAAAGCTGATCCTGGGTTTCCAGTTGCGATTGCAGCCGCAGCATTTCCCGCTCGGCCTCGGCAAGGGCCTCGTCCTTCAGCGCCGCATCGCCCTTCATCTGCTCCATTTCCGCCAGAAGCGCGTCGCGGGCCGTATCGCCCTCCGTCAGCTTCAGCTGCAATCCATCAAGCTCGGCCGCCAACTCGTCGATCCGCGTCTGATCGACCACTTCCACCGTTTCCGTGCGTGTGGCCGGGGCTTGCGGCACCTGCGGTTCCGGACGCGGCCGGGTGATGGTAAAGCCATCGAGGCCGCTGCCGTCCTGAAAATCCGTCACCTGCGATGTGGGCAGGTTCAGCGAGGCGCCTTGCGGCGGCGCATCTGTCGCAGTCAGGAAAGCATAGCTGGCCAGTGCTGCGCCGGCGGTGAAGGTTCCGGCACCGATTGCCCAGGGCTTCCAGCGGTTCATCCGTCCGGGCTTGCGCTGAAGGCGCTGCAACCGTTCCTCGATGCCGCTCTGCTCGTTCTCATTCGCCATCGATACCTCCTTACAGCCCGGCCTGTGCGGCCGAGCCGGTCACGCAGACATATTGATCGCCATAGCGCAGCACCCACCGTTCCGAGCGGCCCGCAACCGTGATGACGGTGCCTTTCGTGGTGCTGTTGACCGCATATTCGAGACCTTTGCTATCGGCCCGGAAAACGCTTGGCATCGGTGCGCCAGGCGGGATCTGGAAATAGGTCCGGTTGCCATCGTCGGAAACGCCGGTCGGCGCGAAAGTCGCACCATTGACCTTGCGCGAGACCGCATAGCGCATCGGCGGCAGGGTCGCGGCGGCCGTCGCAGCGGCGGCGCCCGCCGAGCGGGTCGATCCTCCCTCGCCGGGCACCGTGAATTTCACCGACCAGCTGGGTGTGCCGCGGCTGGTTTCCACAAGGTTGATGAAATAGAACCGCCGGTTCGTCTCGACGGTCATATTGGTTGCAGCGCCCTGGATGACCGGCTTCACCGTGAAGACGTTCGCGCCTTCCAACTTGTCGATCTGGAAGCTTTCGCTGTCGCCGATGGCGATCGACTGGATGCGTTCGCCATTGCCAAGCTCGATCAGCGTCACGTTCCGCACCCGCGTCTGCACCGTATAGACCTGGCCTTCCTGATAGGTCGCATAGGTCACACGATGGTCGCGCGAGCCCGATTGGGGCCGCGCCTCGGCATGAACAAGGCCCGGCAGAGCGAGATATGCAGCCAGAACGGCCGCGCCATAGGTCGATTTTAGCATCAGTTTCCTCCTTCCTGCTGGGCTTCGAGAGATTCAGCCGTCACGCGATAATCCGTCACCGTGAAGCCGAAGGGGTTTTCCCAGACCAGCTCGACCGCCGATTGCTGGGTCGGCACGAACTGATAGGTGACGGTCGCATAGAAATTGCCGATCCGATCATCTTCGCCGGGACGGCTCAGCGTCTTGGTGAACCGCACCTGCGTCGTGTCCTCATCAATCGGGTTGACGCTCAACACCTCGATCGAGATCTTGCCCGTCGCCCCATAGAGATCGGGCGGATAATCCGCATTGCCCTCGGTCCAGAGCGCTCGCACGCTTTGCTGCGCGATGCCGGCCGACTTGCGATAGACCGCCAGAATACGCCGCTCGTTGTCATTCGCGTCGTAGGTCTCGCGATCCATGACGTAATTGAAGACGAGGCTCTGCTTGACCGCATCCGCATGTTCGATACTCGCGTTCTCGATCTCGACCGCGCGTTCGGCGATGCCGGTGTCGCGGTCCACGATGGTCAGGTAAGCCTGCGTCTCCTTCAGCGGCAGCAGCATGACCAGGGCGGTCAGCTCGCCCACCGCGATCAGGCTGCTGAAAATCGCCACACCCCAGGCCGTCCGCAGGCTGCGTCTTGCCCCGAAAATCAATTCGCTTTCGAGAATCGTCCTCTGTTCAGACACGCGGTCTGTCATAATTTCACCTCATGAATCTGGCTCTTGGCCTTGTCTGCTCAGTCCTTGCCGCCGCGCAGCAACCGCATGTCGCGAAATTTCTGACCGATCGCTGCGCCACGTTCACGCAATTCGCGGTCCCGGTCCTGCGCCTGCTTTCGCGGATCGTCGGATGTGCCGGCGCGCGCGGCGCTGGCGATGGTCGCCGCATCGCGGATCGTCGAGGTGCCGGGCACGTTCTGTGCCGCCACCCCGAGCCCGCCCTGTCCAAGGCGCAATGCCTGCGGCGCGATATTGGCCAGATGGAAATGACCGGTGATATTCGACGCGGCCGAGGGGATCGCCTTCAGCGCGAAGATGCCGACGAAGACGATGACCAGGAAGCCAATGATCTGGCTGATCGTGTCCACATTGTCTTGGCGAACAAACTGTTGCCGAGCCACGGCTACGATGGTTGCAATGACCGACGACGCAGCAATCGGATACATCAGATAACCGACGAAACTGCTGAGCCAGGCCTCGAACATGTTCTTCGTCCGCTCGAAGATCGTCGCGACCATGGCAATCGGCGCCACCCCGATCAGGAAGGCCAGCATGATCTTGGCAAAGCCGACGATCAGCACATAGATGCCCATCAGCAGCGACAGCAACACGAAGAAGACACCGCCCAGAAACCCGCGCATGATCGAGCCCTGTGACTTGGCCACGCCATCTGCCGTGTCTGCCATCTGTACAGCAAAATCATCCATCGCTGCATAAGCGCTGTTCTGTCCTGTGGTCGCAGCAATGTCGAAGAAGCGCATCGCCATATCGCCGCTGGTCGTGGCGAAGGCATCATAGACCGGCCCGAAATTCGACCAGGAGAAGGCGAAGAAATAGACAAGGATGATCCGCACTGCCAGCTGGATCGAATCCCGCGCATTCATCTGGAAATAGCCGATGGCCATGTTCATGCCGACCAGCACCAGCAGGATCGTGCAGACGATGGTCATCACCGGCAGCATCCCGGCGGCGGTCGCCTCGAAAAACCGCTCGCCGGCGGTCATGACGCTGGTGTCGATGGTGGTCAGGATATCGGTGACAATGCCCATCAGAATTTCCCTCCGCACATGGCTTCCACCTGGTCGCGCAGCTCGTTGCCATCTTTTTCGTATTCGCCACCGATAATCAGGCGGTTCCAGTCATCGCCATGTTCGGCGACGATCTGATCCTTGATCTTTTGGACCTCGGCGAAAGGCGCGACCTTGCCCGCACAGGTGCAATCTTTGGTCGTCAATACCCGCTCATAGCGCACGTAATCGTATAACATTCGATCGGCGTATGCGTCTGGTGTCCCTCTGAAAAACTCCGCCGACTTCACTTCCGGCACCTTCTCGCAGGTCTCGTAAAGCACGTTCTCGGTCAGTGCCTCGGGCATATCGCCGGTCCCGCCGGCCGGCGGCGACATGCGCAGGTAATCGTCCTCGGCCTGCACGTCCTCTTCCGTCATTCCGAGATCTGGGTCGGGCTCGTTGAAAATCTCGTCCAGCCCGGCAAAGGGATTGTCGTCGGCCTGCGTCACCAGGCCCTCGGGCGTGGTTTCCTCGACCGGCCGCATCTGCGCCACCGCCACGGCGGCCAGAACGGCAAGGACGGCAGTTCCGCCCAGGATCATGCGCTTCTTCATCTCAATCCTCCGGCAGCTTGATGGTCAGGTATTTCTCTTCATCGGCGGCAGTCGCGGCATCCATGATCCCGGCTTCGCCAAGGCTCACGGTCTGCACCGCCTCCATCGCCCAGATATTCGCCAGCGCGATACCAAGCTCCCCGGTCACGCGCGTATTCAGATCGATGGCTTCCTTCAGGTTCGTCGTGTCGCCGATCTGCTGCATGAAACCGTCCATCCGCGTCAGGCTTTCCCGTGCCGCCTGCGAAGAGCTTTCCGCAGCCACCGACATGAAAGCGCCGACATTGGCCTGGTTGCCGATGCGCGCAGCCGAAGGATCGTCGCTGCTTGCCAGTGCATCCACATCGCTGCGTTCGATGCCGGATTGTTCAAACGTCTTGTCCACATAGCCGCTGACACTGGTGCCGCCGATCTGGCTGGCATTTGCCAGCACGCCGGACCAGTTGCCCGCCTTGGCCGCATCGAGTGATTTCGACAGGTCCGAGAAATCGGGCAGGATATCGCGCAGGAAACTGGCCGGATCGAGGCCGAGATCGGCCAGGCTCAACCCGTTGCGCAGCGCATCGAGCTGCGCTTCCAGCGTCCTGATCTGTTCGACCAGCTTCAGCGTCTGCTCGTCCAGCTTCACATTCTGCGCGATCTGCTCGCGCAGCTGAAGCTTCTGTTCGGCGATCATTTCTTGGAGCTTGGCGATGCTGGTCACGTCGATCGTCGGCACGCCCTGGCCAAAGGCAGTCGGCGCGGCCATGATCGCCAGCACGGTCAGGCCGAGTTTCATCTTCGTCAAAATCATGGCTGTAACCTCACCTGCAAATATTTTTCATCTTCGATATAGGCCTGGATCAGCAGCGCATTCCGCGCCGCCTCGATCTTCTGGCGTGTCGCCATCAGCCGGATCAGGATATTGCCCATCCGCGCAACCTCGCCCCGCGCATAGGTGTTCAGATCCATCGCTTCCTTCACCGACTGCGTGCCCTCGATCTGGCTGACGATCGACCGCAGCCGCGTGGCGGAAGCAGTCATCGTGTCCATTGACCAGGCGGCGTAATGCGTCCCGGCATCCGAGAGGTTCGAGGCTTCGGCAATCGCCAGATCCTTGGGATCGAGCGTGCCGATCGCATCGGCCGCGCCGCCCATGCGCGCGGCATAGCGGCTGTAATAGCCGCTGATCTTGCGCACATAATCCTGGGTTTCCTTGTAAGGCGGGACGCCATTGTATTTCTGGACCGCGCCTGGACCGGCATTATAGGCGGCAAGCGCCAGTTCCATCGAGCCGAACTTGCCCAACTGTTCCAGCAGGTATCGGGCGCCGCCGTCCAGTTGCAGGCGCGGATCGTCGTAATAGGCCGGATATATGCCGAGATATTGCGCCGTGCCGGGGATGATCTGCGTGAGGCCGAAGGCTGCCTTCGGGCTTTTCGCGCCGATGGAGAAATTCGATTCCTGCTTCACCAGTGCCTGGAACCAGCAGCGGAACTCAACGGCATTGATGCCCGCGCGGCCAAGCGCGGGATGGCCCCCGAACTTGATCGCGGTTTCTGCGATCATCTGTTCGATCGTCACGGGCGCATCGCCCATGATCCGGTCAACATAGGGATTATTGTCGTCGATCGCATAGACCGTCGAGGCCGCATAGGCACTGCCTGCGCCGCCGCCCTCTTCCAGCCCCGGAATGAAGGCGCTGGTGCCGGTCAGCAGTTCCAGCGTGCCATCGAGCGCCGCCAGCTGTTCCTTTTCCCGCGCCAGAAGCTCCGTCTGCCGCGCGGTTTCCTCGATCTCCGCAGTCCTGGTTTCATGGCCGGTGTCGAGTTGCAGGATGATGGCGAGAATGCCCTTGGCGTCGATATCGGGCACACCCTGGGCCAGTACCGCAAGCGGTGCCGCGGTCACGCTGGCCGCCATCAGCAGGCAGGTCGTCCGCCTGCCCGTCCGGTCACTTCGCCGCAGGAACATAACGGAAATCGCAATCGTCAGAGGGAAGCAGGGCCATGCTGGACCAGCAGTTGCTCTTTTTGATCGGTGTCTCGCCACAGGCTGCCAGCAGCGGCAGGGCGGTCAGAAGCAGGATAATCGCCTTCGTCATCTTATTCGGTCCTCCAGAAATTCGGTATCTTTGCGTAATCCTCGCCAAAAGCCTGTTTCGCGGCAGTATCGCTGCCAAGCGCGGCCAGGAGTGGTCCCAATGCGGACAGATCGGCATTCAGCACTGTCGAGCCGGTATGACCATTGAACAGCACTTCGCGCTGTCCGCGCGATCCATTCAGCAGAAAGCCGATCTGGTTCTCGGTCAGGCCATAGCCGTCATAGTCCCGCTCGGTCGCGCGGCTGTTCGGAAACAGCATCCGGTTCGGCAGACCTTCGAGGATCGACTTCGCCTTGCTGTCCCGTATCTGGCTCGGAAACTGCGTCATCAGGAACATCAGGACGTTCTGTTTCCGCACGGTCGGCAGCCATTTCGGAACCCGCAGCGAGAAATAATTGTCATCCATCACCCGGCTGGCCTCATCGATCAGCAGGGCAGTCGGAATATGATCCTCGAACATCAGTTCGAGGCGCCGGAAGATATAACTCAGCACCGCCGTGCGCTCGATCGGCAGGTCAAGGATCTCCGTCAGATCGATCCCGAGCACATTGCCCGCACCCTCGAAATCGACAATCGGGCGATCCGCTTCGCCGAAAACCCAGCCATAACGGCCCGCCGGTCCCCATTCGCCGATCCGCATAGCCAGATTGCGGCCATCGTTCACATCGCCGATCAGGTCCTGGAAATGTCGGAAGTCCCGAAGCTCGGCCGGGGCCTGCCCGTTCTGCCGGATCGCCGATTTCAGCGCATCCGACTGCTGCGGTGTCAGTTTCTGGCCGCCGCGTTCCACCAGCGTTGACAGCCAGTCCATCTGCCAGGCCTCGCCACGCGGGCCGCTTTCGGTCAGAAGTGGGTTCAGCCCGGTCGGCTGACCGGCAAGGATCTCCGCATAACGGCCACCAAGCGCCGTCACGACGGGACGCAACGCCTTGTCCTTGTCGAAGAGGATGAGACGGATACCGGCCCGCATCGCCTGCGTCGCCAGAAAGGCCATCGTCGTCGATTTACCTGCATCGGACGGGCCGAGAACCAGCGTGTGTCCAAGCGTCGGGTCGGCGGGCGCTGGCTTGCCGGGCTTGTGCCAACTGAAGCGATGCGCGCAACCGCCCGCTGTTTCCATCACCGTGATCGGCGTCTGCCAGGGCAAACCCTCCGCCGGTGTGCCGGCATCTTCCATGTGCAGCGATGCCATATCGGCGAATGTGACCGTGCTGACAGCCATTTCAAAGCACTGATAGTCCTGGTTGCCGGGGTGCTGTGCGAAGAAGGTCGCCTCCTGCGCACGCATGGTGCGCGTCAGCGTCACCTTCATCCGCTCGGCAATTCCCCGGATATGAGAGACGCGGGCGTCCAGTTCCGCTTCACTGTCTGCGAAGATCGTGATCGACAGCTGATGCGCACCGATCCCGAGTTTTCCGGTCTCCACGTCATCGGCAGCTTGGAGCAGTTGCGCCTCGATCGTCGGCACCAGATCGCCAGCGGCACGGATCTGGTTGACGCGGCGCTTCACCCGCCCCGAAATCTTGTGATTTGCGACCGGGGTGAAGGAATGGCAGATCACCGTGTCAATCGAGGTGTCGAGCGCATCGAGCATCCCCGGCCAGGTGGTTTCACTGTATTTCCAGATTGCCAGCGTCGCCGCATACCGCGGCCGGTCGAAACCTTCTTCGACCTTCATCGATCCCCTGTTCGGATCGAAAGCCACGGCGATATTCGACACATCCTCGGCGATCATGGTCCGTGACCCACGATATTCCTTGCGCAGAACCGCCGTGTTGATGGCCGACAGGAAGCCAAGAAGGCTTCCGTCACCGATCTTCAACCGGCGCGTGCGAACCGCAAAGCTTGTCTCGATGATCGACACAACCTCACGCAATTCGTGCAGCCGCTTGGCCGTATTGTTGTCGAGAAGGCGATTGGCCGCCTTCCCGAAGAGCGGCACCCGCAAGGGCTGCACCTGGTTGCGAACGACCGTCAGCACCAGCACGAAATCATGCAGGTTCCTGCTGTCCAGATGCGCCTGCCAGGCACGATCCACATCCGCCGCAAATCCGTCGCCACGGATCGGCTTCAATCCGAACTCGGCCGGGCGCATCATCCGGTGGACATAGATCGTGAAGCGTTCGTCCAATCCGTCGAGGACATGTGCAAACGCCCGCCGCAATTCGCGGATATCGCCGTCCGAACTGGTCGTGCCGTCGATGCCGGTCACTTCCATAGCCATCATCAGGCCATTTTCGCGAGTGCGGATCGTTTCGTCATCGACCTCAAGCACATAGGGCATGTGCCGGTAGAGCTTCATGTCGGCCGGCAGGACCGCCCGCGCACGCTCGCTCAACTCGTTCATGTCGCGGGCGTTAAACATAGCGACGCACCCTCTTTTCCCCGGTTACCGCCAGTTTCGGCGGCGTCCGTTGAAAAATGACGGCCAGCACACGATGGCCGTGTGGGTTGATGATCGCGGCGACACGGGCTGCCGGATACCAGAATAGGCCAGTCAGCAGCCATGGCATCCACTTGAACCAGATGAAGGGCAACATGATCAGCGCCCCCACCGCCAGCGTATAGGGCATGGGCAGGCCAGCAAGATTGGCCTGCCTCGAAAGCCCGAGAATGACGGGGGTTCTCTCGGTCATCAGGTGAACACCGCCTTCAGCTGGGTGACGATATTGGTCGCGCCGAATGCAAAGAATGCGCCGACACAGATCATCAGCACCCACATCCAGCTGATGCGATTGAAGGCAGCCAGGAGCCCGGTCACGATCAGGGCCACCGTGAAGAAGATCGTGATCGGGTTGCCCTTGAGCCAGGTCAGAAAGCTCGTGCCGAGCGTGTCGATCTTGCTGAACTGGACCTGCTGGGCCATGGCATCCGTCGCAACCAGCCCGACAAGCGCCACCATCAGGAGGCACAATGCCAATTGCGTGAAATTCAATTTCGTCATGGCAAATCCTTTCATTTTGCTGCCATCAATCGGGCGTGGTGCGACAGGATCGTCACCACGTAATTCCTTGTTTCGCGATAAGGTGGGACGCCGCCGTATTTCTGGACGGCGCCGGGGCCGGCGTTATAGGCGGCAAGCGCCAGCGTCGGAGATTTGAAGGTCTGAAGCTGCATGAGCAAATAGCGGGCGCCGCCGTCCAGATTCTGCATTGGATCTCTTGGATCGACCCCGAGCCGCGCCGCCGTTCCGGGCATCAGCTGCGCCAGACCGCGCGCACCCTTCGGACTGACCGCCCTCGGATTGAACCGCGATTCCTGCCAGATCATCGCCTGGAACAGGGCAATCCATTCCGCGCGGGTCAAACCGGCAGCGGAAATAGCCGGGTGGTTCTGATATCTCGCCGCGGTCGCACGCACCCCTTCCAGCGGCGTCGAATAGTCGCCGACCGCCCCGCGCGTCGCGATGAAATTCATCTGGCCCGAGGTTGAAGCCGCCGCCGCACCGAGGTCCTCGACTTGCTGCTCTGGGGGTTTTGCCGGGACTATGAGTTTGCCCGCCTGATCATATCGATAAACAGCCCGGTTCTGGGGATCAGTCGCGGCCTGCTCGCCTCCAGAAGATGACCCAAACCGGATTACGTCAGCCAGGCTGCAGGCACCGCTCGAAAGCAAGAAAATCAGCGCACAGGACAGCAACATGCAGAAAGTGTTCGCTGTCGAGCACGACCGCGACTGCCTAGCTCTGTCAAAGCCTTTATGACGCTCGCTGCTATTCCGACCTTTGAGTTGGCTCGCGGGTCCCTGGTAGGCTAACGCGCTGCCGCTCACGATCGCCGGCAAATGATGGGATGATCGGAGATGAAACAGAGTATTGTTTGCAGAACGAGTACATTCCGTTGACAGTCTTGAACAGCCGCATGTCGTCGGCTGTCCCGCCGCGCCTCGCCTTGAGCAATGGAATCTCTTGTTTCTCATCGGGCGAGACGAGAACAACAACCCACTCGCCGTACCAGTATGAGTTGCGTAAGTAGGCGTCCGTCCGGCAGAGCACGTCGAAGTGCCAGCCATCGCGCAAGTAATCCATGAATTCTTCTGCCTGATCCAGAACAAAGTAGGGCGACTTCATAAGGGCAGGCCTTGACACATTCCGTCTCCATAGACGGTCGCAGTGCCTGCAGTGGTTAGTCACCCAGGCATACGACATTATAAGTTCGTCAGCAACCTTGTAATATCGGCAAGCATCAAAAAACGTGGCCAATGTTGCAAGATCGTCTTCATGCCTAACGGCAAGTGCTACTTGTGTAGTCGTTTTCTGCAGAGGGGCCAACAAGCGAAAAATCAAAGACGGGGCGTTTTAGCCGCAACTCAATCAGACCTGATAGGGGCCACTCTGGTCTCGGTACCGGCGACTCCGCTAAAACTTCATCTTAGCGCGCTGGCCACCGGTGCGTGCTCGTGCAGATCATGGCGCACCGACCGAGTGGACAGTGAGCTCCTCCCCAACTCTTAGACAGATTTCCGGGAGGAGTTCACAGACCTGGGTAAAAACTATGGTGAGCAGCCCAGTCCGCGTGGCGCCGCATCTCCGTATTGATTGATGTTTCGGTCGACCATCGCCGCTAAGATTGAACAGGAGCGCTCTTTTGGATGTTAACTTCCGCGCAAAAATGACGCCAGACGAGTCCCCGCAAAGAGAACGTAGGGCAGTCTCGCTATCGAATAGTGGCCGCAGTTCAAGCGAACGACATCCGGTTCGGCACCGAAGCCACGGAGACGCGCAATCAACCTTTCTGATAAACACGGTAGAACAACCTTGTCCCGCTCAGCGACGACAACCTGCAACGCCAGCCCGTTTCTAGCAAGCCTAACAGAATAATCCTCAAGATTCAGAGGTCTCCACGCGGCATTTAGATCTGCCAAACATATCGAAGCCTCAAGCTGCATCCGAATCTGTCGCGTCGCACGACCAGTCCATACCATGTCAGCCAGACTTCCCGCCGGCAAAAATAACGAAGCCTTTTCGACGCTATCATCATGCGCCGCCACTATGCCTGCAATCCAAGCGCCGAGACTAAACCCCAGAACAGAAATTTCCTGATAGCCTCTATTTCTTAAGCATTGAACTAGATTTCGGCCATCCCAAACAGCCTGCCGAAACGACGCAATCGTCCGACCAAGGTTTGCACTGAGCATAAAGTCACTGTGCGTGGCACCGCGCCGGCTTCTCTCTAAATGATAGGGTAACGCCATTTCAGCAACTGAAATACCACGATTTGCAAGATAAGCTGCGAGACGTGGCTGTCGTTTGCGAGCATTCCATTGGTGGAAAACGACGACAGCATGCTTTGATTTGCTGCCTTGGGTAAGCTTTGTAACAACAATGTTATTAGCATCTATGCTTGAAACAAATGCTGAAGGGAAACTTATAAATCCATCTACGGAATTTATCTTCGACAGAGATAAAGAGGGCGGATCGAAAAAAGTTTTATCATGCATCGCGCGCAATGCCAGATCGCTGAAATCACTCACCTTCACCAACTTTTGAGAGTTCGAAAACGCAAGGTGTCCATCTAATACATAGCTACCAACATTCTTTCCAAGCTCACCTTCGACCGCTCTTCGCTCGTCCCAACGATCAAGCCATCTATGATACACGCAATCACCCCTCAGCATCGACAAAATCGTCTCGATCAAAGCCCGGTCTTAGTATTCCACACAAAGCTAACAGAACAGACACAAACAGAAGAATTGAGAAGCCCACGAACGAGCCAATCAGCAGATAAGCGCAGCACAATATCGCCACCACAAATGTCATCTTCCCAAGCGTTCGATGAAACAATTTTGCGCCTTCTAAATTTAGTGTTCCAGATATAAATACCACCAAGCTTGACAACGCTACAATCAAACTGCTGTAATGTGTCGGTAAACTATAGGCGACAGAAGTTCCTGGCCCGAGCGGCTGGCTGAGGCCTGACAGCGCATCATCAAACATCCAAACAATAATGTTTCCTCTGCCTGTTGCTGTATAGGTGCTTTGCAGCTTCATGCAAATCGCTATCAGCAACCCCAAGCAAGTGCACCTAAACGACGCAGTGAAAATTTTATATGCAATGCTTCGGCAGTCAAAGTTACAGCGCTTGTTGACAATCTCGCCGCTTTGCGAAGTTATTTCGGCGTAATCATGTGTTATCGCAAAAACTAAAATTAAGCTTGAGAAAAACAAATAGAAGAAAACCGCCATGTAAAGATATGCCAATCCCGTGAAAAGAACTTCAGTTGGCGCCGAAATTAAGTCTGGGCGAATATTTGAAAAATTACCCCAATCTGGCGCATAGTGTCCTTCACCGCTGAGAATCGGCCGTAACCTAATGGCTATCCATTGTATAACCCCAGCAAACACCAAGCAAATTATAAGCACGATCCAGTGCGTATGATTGAAAGCACTGTAACTATCGGACCACGATTTATTTACCCTGAGGCCCGCATCTTCTGCATCTAAGCTCTGCCTGTATTGCTTCCATAGCGCAATACAATTGCTCGCGACAGTAAAAGACAGTGGCATTAAGACCATAAACAACAAAGTCCAATTGGGCGCCCAAAGAAATCCTACCTCCTTTAGAGCACCATCGCCAAGATCGTATCTAATACTATGAATGCCAAGCAAGTACGAAAGAAAGCCAAGTGCGACGGCTCCGCCAAATACCGCAGAGGGTAGGTCAAGCGGTGAGCCTTTACTAAAAATTGCTTCGGTTCGCACCGCAAGGCTTAAGGACCGGCCATCTCTGTTCGTTCGCTGTGCGTGGTCGACAATACTTTCATCAACCTCCGAGGTCTGATCGTTAACAACCCCCTCGCTTTCGGTGCGTTGCTTCCGCCTCCTCGCAGCCAGACGTGACTGCGCAGCTCCAAGCGCAATCTGCCATTCGCTCGTGGCATTCGGATCATCGCAGCCCAAGACCCGCGCCAGCCACCTGATATTGGCTTGGCTGATGCCCTTCTCGTTATCTTGAAACCAATGCTGAACAGTCCTGAGGTCGACGCCAACCCCATTGCTGTCAAGCTGTGAGATTGCTTCCGCCAACAACTCCGGAGACCATGATCCCGGTGGAAAGCCATCTTCTCCAACGTTTCGTCCGGCACCAGATGAAACTACCCGTCTCAAAATCTCCTTAATGTCACTGCCATCTTGGGGCGGCGGAAGAAAAATTTTACCATTTTTTAACAATGCCTTAGTCTCTGTCATGTCGTATGGTTTCACCCTAATTCGTAACTTATCGTGACTTACTCCTCAAGATTGCTATCGACAGTCGAACTCAATCGCCGCGCGATCGTGGGCCACCACGGTGGCGCAATCGATAACTGAGCACTCTATATTGGAGATATGTTCTTATGCGACCGGGCAACAGATTCACTGACGAAATATACCAACGAGACGGCATTGGGCTTCGTTATGTCACAAAGACCGGCCGGGAAGGCATCGTATGGTTGATTCGGCCTTCAGACAGCACAGGGTCTGGCCAATCGCGACAAACAGTCTTGGGCGATTACTTGGAGCGAACAGGTGCATTCACTTGCCCCCAACGTCAATAGCGCTATACAATCTTGCAAGATTGATTCACAACTTGCAAGGAGATGCGCATGGCCGTCCGTAGCGTTTCTATATTTTTCGCTTCTTCCCTAGCGGTGTCGACCGCCACCCCCGCCAGCGCCTACCCCATAGACTGCGCCATCCTCCTGTGCCTCGCAGGCGGATGGCCTGCTTCTGCCGAGTGCGCCGCCGCAAGGGCCGAGTTCATTCGCAGGATCACGCCCTGGCCCATTGAGCCACCACTGCAGATCTGGCGCTGTCCGATGGGTGCTTCGCTTGAGACTCCGCGCCCATCAGACCGCCTCTGGTCGATCAGCACCACGGTACTTCCCGCTCAGAGCTACAACCAGGAAAATGAGCTTGCGCGAGACCTGGCTTTAAGAATCGCAACAGGACCGAAGGCCGATGTAGATATCTCTGATCCCATCTATGACTTCGTTCGCTCCATCAAGGTCTACGACATCGACTGGTCACAGCGTGTCCATCACAGCTCTGATGACGAATACTGCTGGAGAAGCCGAAGCCGCGCGCGCCTGGGCGAATATGGCACGCAGGGCGACTTCACGTGGGCGCGCTTCGACATTCTTGCAGCACCACACTGGCTCGATGCCAACATACAGCCGGACAGCCCGTGTGAAGCTGCAGGCCGCTTCCGAGGCGTTGGTGTCGAATGGACCGACTACTTCGGCAACCACGGCTTTGAGGTTGTCCGCTACTAGATATTGGGTGCTGCCCGGGGCGATTGATCAAGAATTGCCCGGACCCACTATAAACTGTAGGTTCTCTGGATAAGACAAAACAAGAATCATCGAGCGAGGATCAACCAGACCCAGAAAAAGCGAACCCCCGCGCGGGGAACCCGGCGGGGGGGATCGTGCAAACAGGTCGGCAAACCTGAATAGCCACCAATGTTAGGCTCTTTTGTACGTCCTCCCGAAAAGCAGATCAAGCAAAAAACGCGCCAGCGCGAACACAGAAATCTTGCCCGGCTTCCTTGCGCCTCAACGGAAACGAGGAGCAGAAGAATGACTTATCCACGGGCGGTTCATCCCGCCGCAACGCGGTCATACCGCGACCCTTCAGATGTTCACCCTGTCCTGCCGGGACGGATGCAGCGCGACAGTTTCGCGGTCCTGGTCGAACGTGTCGCGCCCGTCCTAGGTGTAGGCCGTGCCGCAGCCCATGCCTTTGTGCGGCTGGCCGCGCTGACACGGCCGAGTGACTGGATCTCGGAGGATCGGTCCCCCGTCATTTATGCCGAGGCTGGCGAGGTCGCCAAAATGCTCGGCCTGTCACAGCCGCGCTTGCGCGCCATCACCGTCGAGCTGGAACTTGCCGGGCTGATCGAAAGGCGCACCGGCGCCAATGGCAGCCGCTCACGCGCTGCCGGGACTGGGCTCTATCTCAGCGCTGCCATCGCCCGCGCAGATGAGCTGATGGCCCTCGATGAGCGCCTGACCGCCGTGCGACAGCAGGCCAAATATCTGCGCGGCCAGCGCAGCACCCATCGCCGGCACCTGGTCCGCGCCTTGGATCATCTCTGCGAGATCGCCCCCCATCATCCCCGGATCGGTGAGATCCGCGCGGGCCTGGAGCAATGGCCTTCGGCCGACCAGCTTCACATCATGGATCTCGCGACGCTGACGGCCCATGTCGAGGATGCGGATAACCTGTGCAGAACCACCCTTGATCTTCTCGAAAAAGTAGAAGAATCAATCGGTGGACCGCTCGAAAACGAGCGCCCCTATATACAAGATACAACCCAAGAATCTTCTCGTATCTGTAACGCACGCGTCCATCAGCGGCGCGCGGGCAAGCCCGCGCACGACAATTCTTCTGTCGCGCCGCCTAACGGCGGCACGAATTGCAGTGAAAAAAATGATGGGGCGGCCAGCGGTGCGTTCAAGAGCGAATTTATCGCCAAGCTCGGCCCGGAGCGGCTGTTCAGGCTCGCATCGCCAGAAATGCAGTTTTACCTGAGTGGCCGGGCCGAACCTCGCTCTCTTCGGTTCCATGATTTCGTATGGGCAGCCGAGCGTAGGGTGCCCGAACTCGGGATCAGCCCGGATGCCTGGACGGCTGCAAAAGAGGTCATGGGCGAGGACAGCGCCATGCTCTCGGTCTTCATCCTCGATGCCCGAAAGGCCGAGCCTGGCACCACGATCTTCAAGCCCGGTGGCTATCTGCGCGGCATGATCAAGAAATATCGCGAGGGCGATCTGCACCTGATCCGCAGCCTGATCGGCCTCAGCGAACGGAAACGAGGGGAGGACCCGACATGAGGCCCGGAATCTGGCTGATCGGGCTGTTGGCGTTCAGTGGACCCACGCTCGGGCAGGACAGGATCTGTGTTCCGCCCGAAGAGCCGTTCATGCCAGACGACGACGCCACCTTCAGCGAATATGCCGATATCGTCGCCGAGGATTTCGAGCGGTATTTCTCTGAATTTTCGCCCTATATCGCCTGCCTCGATGCCGCCCGCCTGGAGGCGTTCGCCCGCGCCCGCGAAATTTCCACCCGGCACCAGGCATTCTGGGACCGGGCGGATCGGATGGGGCTGACCGAAGAGGCCGCGCCCTATGCCGAATGATCGCGAGCGGAGGAAAACAGTGGATGCGTGGTGCAACAACCACTATCCACTATGCGATATCCGCTTTCCGCTTTCGGATAGCGACTATCCGCCATATGCGCCGGGTGCATCCCTGCGGTCGCGCCTTTTGGGCTCCGCCGGTTGACCCCAGGCTGACGCTCGATCCGTGATGTCTCGCTGTCAGCCTGCAAGGACCGACGCGGCCTGCCTTTGGACAGGGCCTTGTGATCTGGACAACCGGCTCGGTCGATCAGTCGCCCTTGAACACGAACATCCGGTCGGGCGGATAGGGCTTAAGGAGCGCAAAGGCTGCCTCGTCATCGCCGGCGAGCCAGGTACCGTAATCCTCAGGGGCGAGAATCACGGGCATTCGCAGTGGATGAACAGGTTTCACCAAGTCGTTCGCGACCGTCGTCACCATCGTATGCGTGAGCCAGGTGCCCTCCTCATCCTCGACGCCAGCTTGCCCCTCGCGCCAAAGGCCCGCGAAGGCAAAGGGTGACGGGTTGCTTTCCTGTCCGACGCCGAACCACACATCTATCGCGGGGCTGCGCCCCTTCGTTTCGCAAAAGGCACTGGCAGGGATCAGGCAGCGGCGATTGCGAAAGCTGTCCTTCCAGAGCGGTGCCGTCCGCAGCTTGTCGTCCCGCGCATTGTTCCAGGCCGCAGGTTTGATCGGCTTGCCGGTCTTCTTCGAGACCTGCGGCGTCAGGAAACCCCAATGCATTCTGACCAGCTCGCGATCACCCTCCGGGGGCAGCCGCACCACCGGTGCCTCATATTTCGGCCAGATCGCGGGCAGAGGCTCGGCATTGCCCAAGCGATCATGCTCACGCATCACCTGGAAATACTCCCGCATCAGGATCTGCTCCAGAGTGTTGGCGTACTTATTACACATCGCCTGACCTTGCCTTGCCGTCTCCATGCCCCGCCGCCAGCAAATCGGCGATCCGGGCCAGTTCGCGGATACGGCGCGGTGCCGGTTCCCAGGTCGCGCCTCGCCTCCATGCATCCCGCAATATGTCGCCTTTCGAGTGATTTTTGCAAAGCAAATCAAGCGCTGTAATCACCTCGGCCGTTCGAGGATCGCGGCGCGCAGCGCCGGCGGCCGCCCGCTTCAGGGTCTCAATCGCGGCCGCGATGGCCTCGCGGCCCGCGATCTGTTCCGACCAGGCCCCGCCGAACGCGACGTTTCTCAATTGCTGCTTGCGATCCATAAGAACAAAAATAGAACATAGAGGCGAAAACACCATCCGGCAGGTTTAGCGCATGGGTCCGTTCCGCATTCTATATCTCGACATGAACAGCTTCTTCGCGAGCGTCGAACAGCAACTCAACCCAGGCCTCCGCGGCCGACCCGTCGCGATCACCGCCGTCGATTCGGGCTCCGGCGCCTGTGTCGCCGCCTCCTATGAGGCCAAGGCCTTCGGCGTGAAAACCGGCACCAGCGTGCGCGATGCCCGCCGGCTCTGCCCCGGCATCACCTTCCTGCCCTCCCGCCATCGCCTCTATGTCCGCTTCAACCTGGCCGTCGCCGATGTGCTCGATCGCCATGCCGAACTGACCCATATCCGCAGCGTCGATGAGTTCCAGTTGGCCCTGTCCGGCGAGGCACGCAGCCTTGCCGGTGCGACGGGTCTCGTCGCCCGGCTGAAAGCGGCGGTCGCGGCAGAGGTCGGCATCTGCCTGCGGTTTTCCGCAGGGATCGGGCCAAATCATCTCTTGGCCAAGATCGCCGGCAAGCTCGAAAAGCCCGATGGCTGCCGCTGGCTTTCCCCTGAAAACATGCCCCAGGCCATCGCCCATCTTTCCCTGGACGATCTGCCGGGGATTTCAGAGGCGATGAAGGCCCGGCTTTACCGCGCACGCATCTTCGATATTCCAAGTCTCCATGCGCTCGATCCGCGCCACGCCCGGTTGATCTGGCGATCGGTCGAGGGCGAACGCTTCGTGCGGATGTTGCAAGGTATGGAGATCCCGCTCATTGCCACCGAGCGCGGAGGGTTCGGCAACAGCAAGGTGCTGGCCCCGGAGTTTCGCGATCCGGTCCGCGCCTATCATGTCGGCCGCTGGCTGGTCGAGAAGGCGAGCGCCCGTCTGCGCCGCGATGGTCGCGTTGCGGCCCGGTTCAGCCTCACGGTCAGCTTTCTGGCTGGCGGCACTTGGGCGCGAAATGTCAGCTGCTTTCCGACCCAGGACACGGCGATCTTTCTCAGGCTGCACCGCGCCCTCTGGATACGCCTCTGGCGCAGCGTTCGGCCCGGTGCGATCATCAGCCTTGGCGTCCATCTGGGCGATGTCGATCTTCTGACCGCGCGGCAAGGAGATTTGCTCCTTCCCCTTGCCCCGGCCGAACTGACGCGGGGCGAGCAGATCTCGAAGGCACTCGATCAGATCAATGCCCGCTTTGGCGATGGCGCCATCCGGTTTGGTCTCAATGCACCGCATCCGGGGTTTTTCGAGCGTGGGTAGGACTGTTCCTCACTTCGAGCGCCAGCGACTGATTTGGCGGGCTAGGTCGGGACCAGCGCTGAAGCCCCAGATAGCGCCGCCCGTGGTGAACACCAGCACCCCAGCCATCGCACCGAAAGGTCCACCGACAATGCCGGTGCCGGCACCAATCAAGAAACCAAGCGCCGCGCCGCAAATCGTCCCTATCGCCCGTGCTGTCATCTCACCTCTCGTCAATAGCAGCGTTTCGAAAAACAATCGCAGAGAATGATGTTCACCGCCAGATCGGCGCGCGCCAGCCAGCAGTGATGGCTTCATCTTCGGAACAGAACCAGCGTTCGCCCTTGGCGACATTGATCCGGGTCTTTCCATACCACGGCGACCATGGCGCGTGGTAAATCTTGCCACCCGACGAAATATTGCCCTTGATCGGGCAGCCCTCCGGTGCCTGCTGGGTGGCCTCAGCCCATTTCCGGTCCCGGAAATCCCAGGGCGTCTCGTAATCGCCTTGCCAGATGCCGACCGCCGCCGTCCGGGCGATTTCCTCTGCACCGACATAGTCATCTGAATAGCGCGTGAAGGCGCGAGCCAGGCCCGCTGCAATCATGGCATCACCGAGATCCTGACCATCGGCATCACAGCGGGCAATCGTGCGTCCGTATTTGTCCTGGTCCAGCGCCTCGCAGCTGACCGTGCCTGCTGAAATCAGCGTGTCGAGCTGGTCCAGCGCCGCCTGGCCGCAATCCCAATCGCCGCAGCGCTGCCCAAGTTCCGGGGCATCTATGCCGTTGATTCTGATGCGAAGTCCGTCGAGGTCGAAGGTATCGCCATCCACCACGCGCGTCTGCGCGAAGGCGGCTGTCGATGAGGTGGCGATGAAGAGTGCGGCAAGGATGAATTGTCGGGTCAGTGTCATCGAATGATCATCGGCAACTTCTGATCACGGGACAAGCATTTCCGGACGGCCATGAAGATCGATGGAGGCCCGCATATCGCGGGCCACGCCAGCCGGGGGATTCGGACAAAACCGAACGCCCCGGCTTTTGTTTGGCCGCGTTCCGCAGCCGTCATGGGAACCGCCGGTTCCCCCGTTCAAGGGCGCGTCCGCTTGACGGGGCAAGGGGTGTCCCCGGCCTTCCTTCGCGCGGCGCGCTCCGTGCAGGCCGGGTGATCCCCCTCCCCTCGCCCCTACGGCCGACCCCTGATCGGGTCCCCCTCCTGCCCTCGCCGGGAGGCAGGGTTTCAGGAGAGGCGCGCGGTCCCCGCGACCTCGCCAGAAACCCCGCCCGATGATGGGCACCCCGCACAAGGCAACGACCAAGGCGGGACCGTCGCAAAATGGAAGATGACCATGTTTCACAATTTTGATGGCCTGACCCGTAACGAAGGCCGCTGGCTCAATCTCTGGGCCGCGTTCGATGTGACCGGGGACTATCTCGGCACCTTCACGCTGGACGATCTGCGCGCGAAGGCAGCCGATGCTGGCAAATGGGTTAGCGCCGTTCGGTATCGCCGGGCTGGTCAGCAGATTGACCAAGCCGCGCTGGCGCAGCATTTCAACGGGCTGCCGTGCGGCACGACCATCTTTGCCTTCTCAGGCTTCCGCCTGTCCCCCGTCCGCGACATGGGTGGCAGTATCGAAGTCTGCGATCCCGGCGAGCATGATTTCTGGTCGGTCTATGGGTTTCACCGGGACGCCGAAGAATGGCAGATTGTCCATGATGCCCCTTGGGGCGAGATCGGCGAAACCCTCGCCCGGATCGTGGACCTGACCGGCGAACTGGTCGAATACCGCGACCTGTCACACGCTTATGCCAATACCCGCCTGCCCGATCTGGTCGACCTGCTGGCACAGCGCATTCTGGATGAAATCCCCGACCAAGACGACGCCGATGCGCGCATGGATGACGCGGACGCGCATCCGCTGGAAGAACTGCGGGACCTGATCCTGTTCGCCCTCAATGCGCGGAGGGGCTGATATGGGCTGGCTCATCTATCCCGACACCCCCGCCTGCATCCGCGATGAAATCGCCCGGCTCTGCACCTGGGACAGCGAGAATGGACGGGGTTTCCCCGTCCTGATCAGCCGCAAGGGCTCGGTCTGGTATGCGGCGATCCGCGCGGAACCTGCCGCTGGCCGACTGGACACCGGGCGCGACCCCACCGGGCATTTCGAGACTGACGCCACCGGCGGCTATACTTTTGCCGCCGTGTTCCTGACCACGACCAGCAAGGGCGAGTGGGGCTATAAGGACATGGACGAAACCAGCGGCCCCAATCAGGCCCAGGCCCCGGCGAAACTGCTGGACCTGCTGTCACCGACAAGCGCCGAATACGCCCTCGACTGGCGGCAGCGCTGCCGCGACCACGCGGCGCGCAACAGCCGCCGCATGAAACCCGGTGACGTGATCTGTCTGGCAACGCCCCTGCGGTTTTCGGATGGCGCTGAGTTGCAGACCTTCCGCGTCTCAAAGGAAAAATGGGGGCGCAGCAACCGAACGGTGTTCATCAGCACCGAAACCGGCGGGCGCTATTCCATCAGCAACATCATGTCCCGCGACTGGACCCGCATCTGACCCGGCAGCGCCGCGCCCGATGGCGCGGCTGCACCCGTGTCCCCCGACATTCAAGGATCAGTTCCATGACCCATGCACAACAGATGATCACCATCCCGAACAGCCTCTATGGCGATCAGACCGTGACCGCCTATTGCCGGTCGGGGCTTGGCGTTTTCAAGCAGCACAAACGCTGGCAGGTCGTTCATGTCGCATCCGGCATGAGCATCGGCGGCGGACGGGGCGGCGATCGCCGCACCCGGAAAGGTGCTTTCGCGATCATGGACGCCCTTCTGCAGACGCCGGTTGATTGGTCGAAACCCTATGATCAGGTCAGCAATGATGTGGCCGCCAACAAGACGGCGATCATGCTGGCGCTGAGCGTATCACGCGACCAGTAATGCCCGCGCGCCGCGCCTGATGGCGCGGCACCCTGCCCCATCCCCACAAGGATTTTGACATGGCCCACCCCGCCGTGACCGCATTCCTGCGCGCCCTCGATCAGTTTGACCGCTCGAAAACCCGCACCGAGATCTTCCGCCTGTTCTGCGAAATGGCCTATTGCGCGCTTGCCAAGCGCGCCTCCCCGTTCTCCGATCAGCGGGACCGGCTGGAAGCACAATACATGGACTGCGTCGGCAGGTTCCCGAACAAGGACGATGTGCGGCGCATGCCTGAAATGATGGCGGTCGCCATCGAGGCCATCGCCGGCGGCGGCATCGACTTCATCGGCCAGGTCGCGGCCGAGATCGGCGCGCTCGATGCGGGCCTCGGGCAATTTTTCACGCCCTATGAGGTCAGCCGCCTGATGGCTGAAATAAGCCTTGGCGATACCGCTCGCCAGATTGAGGCGCAGGGCTTCATCACTGTGTCCGAACCCGCCGCCGGTGCCGGTGGCATGGTTCTGGCGATGGCCGATGCGCTCGAAAGCCAGGGCTTTGATCCGGCCAGGCATATCTGGGTTGAGGCGGTCGAACTGTTCCGCAGCACTTTCCACATGGCCTATATCCAGATCAGCACGCGCGGCATCGCCGGTCGGGTGATCAACGGCAACAGCCTTTCGCTGGAGGTGTTCGAGCAGTCATATACAGCGTCTGCGCCGGTGTTCTATGGACTGCATGGCGATCCGTTCGCGAAGCAGAAGGACGTCGCCCGCCGTGCCGCGCAGGCCGAGGAAGAGGCCCGCGCCCGGACGCGCGAGCTGCTGCACAGCACCGCGCCGGTCCAGGCTTGCGCTGTCTGGCAATGCGATTGACGCAGGCCATTGCGTTGCCTATTCTGACCGAGAACGAAAGGGGATCACCGATCCCAGTTTTCAGGTTTTCCTTCTGCGACGAAGGTTCACTTGGGCCGCCCTTGGGCGGCCTTTTTCTTTATGAAATACTTGAGGAAATGATTATTTGGCTACACAATCAAGGTAGGCAGAGCGGGTCTCTGTCGCGGGTACTGCTTGAACTTTACCAATCTGACCGTCTTCTGTTTTACAGATTAGATGGCTGTCATCCTCCTTGTCGGCAATTAATGACCACTTTTGACTGATCCACGCTGCACCAAGTAATGCAACGGCACCTATTACCGCGGCTATGATCGTTGCATATGCAGACCACCGTGCCTCACCGTTCTTAGCCATTAAACGCCCTTTCTACTCCATCTCTGCTACGCCAGATCGGTTTCGCTGAAATCCCGTCCCTTGTAGAGCAGCGGAACCTGTTCGGCCTTCGCGCAGGCATAGGACAGCGCATCGCCCATGTTCAGCTGCGCCGGGTGGCCCACCTGCTTGCCGTAGATTGCCAGCGCCGCGATCGCGCCCTTGCCGATCTCGCTGGTGATCGGCATGTCCTGCGCTTCGAGGGCTTCCAGCAGCTGATCGACCAGCCCGGTCGCATCGGCGTAGTCGGCGGCAGTGGCCGGTCCCTTGCCGCGCGTCTCGATCCGCGCGCGCACCAGTGCCAGCACCGCCTCCATCCGCACCACTGGTGAAAAGCGCAGCGTGCCGCGTGCGGCCTCCATCGCCTTCAGCAGCGCGGTGCCGTCCGATTCCCGCAGCAGCACCGCGACCAGCGCGCTGGCATCGAGAAACATCAGTTCTCGCCCCACATCTCATCCATGAACGCCTTGTCGGAGCTTTTCGGGGAGACGAACCCGCCGTCAGCCGCCTGCCGCTGGATCTTCGCAACCCGGTCCGCCAGGCTTTCTTTCGCCGCCAGCGCCTCGATCTGTGCCGCCAGTGCCCGGCGCACCGCCTCGCTCTTGTTGCTCTGGCCCGTCATGGCACAGTATTTTTCGACCAATGCGTCGATCTCGTCGCCTCTGATCAGGATTGCCATGTGTATATCCTCTGATGTATAATCGGTATATACACATCAAGATAGATTTCTGCAATTCCCGAGGTCAGTGATTATCGACAGGTGATCTTTATGCGTTCAGCCGATATTGCCGTCCCCGCCAGCCGCTATCAGCTCGGTGCTGATACCTTCGATGCCGCATCACCCAATTGGCAAGGCATTCTCGCTACGGCGCATCGGAACAAGGCCCGGCCGGCTTGCCTCTGTTCATCAGCATCCCCGCTCATGTATGTCGCCAAGATCCAGGGCGAATTTTATCTGAAGCGGATGCCCGGCACCGGACACGCCCATGACCCCTCCTGCGACAGCTTCGCCATGCCGCCGGAACTGTCGGGTCTTGGTCAGGTCGAGGGCAAGGCCATCACCACCGATGACAGCGGCGAAACCACTCTCAAGCTGGATTTCCCCCTTTCGGTCCGAGGCCGGAGGGGCGTTGCCCCGGATGCCGGCGATCACGAACCCACCGTGGCCGAGGCCAGCCCCAGCAAGCTGGGTCTCCTTGGCTTGCTGCATTTCCTCTGGGATGCCGCCGGCCTGACCATGTGGCGCCCCGCCTATGCGCGCCGGTCCTGGTGGATCGTTCATCGCGAACTGACCGCCGCGGCCGAGCGCGCCAATGCGAAATCCATGCCGCTGTCCTCGGTCCTGTTCGTGCCGCCCATGTTTTCCGCCGAGAAGAAGGACGAACTGGCCGCCGCGCGTCGGCGCTTCCTGCATCACCTTCAGCCGGTCAAGGGCAAGCCCATGCCCCTGGGCGTGCTTGTGGCCGAGCTGAAGGACATGGAGCCGTCCCAATATGGCCGGAGGATTCGGTTCAAGCATCTGCCTGACATGGCCTTTTTCATGGAAGAGGAGCTGTGCGCCCGTTTCGACAAGCTTGCCGGTGACAAGATCCGCGACGTGGAGGCCGTCGAAGGCGCCCATCTGATCGTCATCGCCACCTTCAACATGCGCGGCAACTATGCCGAGATCCGGCAGATCGCCGTTATGGCCGTCACGGCACAGTGGATCCCCTTCGATCATGATCGCGAGCTGCGTCTGATCGAGGCCATGCGAGATCGCCATTTCAGCAAAAGTCTACGCTACAACATGCGCCAGGACGCCCCGATCGCCAATGCCGTGATGCTCGACACCTCGCCCCCCACCGCTCTTTACTGCCCATCGCAAGCACTCCAACCCGAACTCGAACGCGAACTGGTCGAAATCGCAGCAGAAGGCGTCTATCCGGCGTGGATCTGGCCGGCGCAGGATGATGACATGCCGGGATTGCCAGCTGCTGGATAAGAGAAGCAAGGTAGCCAGCCAGCACCCTCGGAGCGGTTTTCGCTAGACGAGCTTCAAAACGCGTCATCAAAGCCCTAGTGAATCATGACCATGTCTTCGATTTCAAACGGTCCCGCCCCGAAAATTCGGTTGTAAGAATGGTTCCACACGGCTTTCAAAAATATGCCTTCTGCCTCCCGGTAGGACCAGAAGACCTTCTTGTATTCGCTGTGCTCTGAGCGAATTTTGATCGCATTGCTGTCCGAGTGCAGCCTCCCGGTTTCTCCGTCATCCTTGATCTCGACCAATGCGATACTGTCGCGGGTGCGCCGTCCGCTGACGCCCACAACGAAATCAGGGAAGAACCGCTTTCCGGTCGGCAGGATCAGCCGCGTTGCCCACTTCTCGTTTTCCGGGTTGCGCAGCCACCACTTGATCCGGCCCGTGTCGTCATTGTCCAGCATTTCGACAAAGGCCCGCTCTGGTCGGTTGTAACGACCGATGAAAGCCCCGTAGGCCCCCTTCTTGGCCTTTGGCGCGTCCTTCGGGCCAAATTGTTCTGTCGGGACTGGCTCGTTACTCTCTAAGCGGATGTGATGGCCCTGTGCGATGCGAACGGCCTCTTTCAGCGCCTGCGGCTGTCGCAGGATCGCCAAGTTGATGGTCCTGCGAATGTCGCGGCTCGTCGCGGCGATACCATCCTTCTGGCACAAGCGGGCAAGCTCGGCCTCTACCGCTTCGCGGATGCGGCGGGGGTCGATCCCGTCATTGAACATAAGCTGCGCTTGCGCCTGTTCCGCGATCCGGGCCGCCGACATCCTGACACTCAGGTTGCGCTGATCCGTCTGGCCCGCGTTGAACAAGTCGCGCATCGACAGTTCGGCGTTGCTGTTCACCGCCAGCAACATCGAGGTCATGGGCACCATCCGGCAAAACTCGCGGGCGATCTGCGGGCAGAGGTCGCCTTCGATGTCGAACAGGTTCGGCAGTTCCTCCCGCACAAGCGCGGTTGGAATGCCCAAATCCGTCCGCAGCAGATACTTCACCTGATGTTCTTGCGGCACCGGCTGTGCGGGTGTCACGCGAGGCGACAGGACATCGGGAAGGTTCGGGAACAGAGGCGGTGTGGCCGGGGCCGAAAAGCCTTCGACTGCACTCAAGGCGCTTTGCTGGCGCGGGGGCGAGGCGGTGGCATAGTTCGGGTTCAGCAACCCCATCGACACCTGCCGTTCAATCCGGTCGCCCTCGGTCTCACCCGGCACTGTTTGCACGGGCGGGGGCGGCAACGGCGTTGCGCCATAGCTTTCTGCCGCCCGCGTATCGTTGCCCAACACATTCACGTCGAGCGTGTCGGTCAGCACCGCGATCCCCTCGCGCACCGCTTTCAGATCGGCGGCGGCCTCATCCAGGCCCACCTGCAGCTCCGGGTCCGACATGAAGACATAGCCCCGGTCCAGCAGCGGCTCAGACCCATGCAGCGGACGCACCAGCGGATGCACCCGCATGATCCGCCCCACGATCTGCAAACCGAAATCCCGCCCGCGCGACGGGCGCACCGAAACCAGCGTCCATGCTCGCGGCGCATCGAACCCGGTCGCTACGGCCAGCTTGAACACCAGAACCTCGATCTCGGGGTCATAGGCCAGCGTGTGAAACGCGGGGTCGGGCTCGCCCGAGGTGTGGACGGCAATCGCCTTCTCGGGCACCCCGATCTCGATCAGCCGCTCCGTCACCCGCGCAACCGGGTCTTCCTTCCCCTCTTGCTGATCCTCGACCTGCACCAGCATCAGCGGCGTCAGGCTGATCCCCTTTTCAGCCAGCTTGTCCTTGATGAACGAATGCTGCGACCATCCCGCCGTCAGGGTCGCCGCTTCGGTGTCGATCAGCGCCCGGTCCTCTTCCTTGAACCGCAGCACGCCGACCATCAGGCCGATCTTGTTCAACCCCGCCTTCACCACGGCCTCACGGGCAACCGTCACGCGGCTTGCCACCTTTAACCCGGCATCGCGTTCAAACTTTTCCAGCTTGGCATCGTTCGGCGTGGCCGTGGCCAGCACCGTGAAATCGGGCGAGAGCACATTCAGAAAGAAATCCGCCGTCGCCGCAGCACCCGAGCCGAAATTCAGATGCGCCTCGTCGATCACCACGCCGATACGGAACCCCCGCTCGCGCAACTCGGCAATCATGCTGTCCACCGACAGCGACGCCTCCTTGTCACTGCGGACCTTGCGGCTTTCCTTCTTGACCACGGCGACCGAGGCCCAGGTCTGCACGAACACATCGCCATCCCGCGCAGCACTTGCCTCGCGGTCGGCATAGACATCGCGCTGGCGCAACGCGCCGCATTGGGCGGTCAGGGCGCTGCGGGTCTGCGTCACCAGCCCGGCATAGGGGGCGAACCAGAACCAGACCGTCTTGGCCGAAAGCTGCCCACGCACGGCTTCCAGCGCACGGCCCAGCATCAGGGTTTTGCCCGATCCGGTCGGGGCTTGCAGCAGGATCACCCCCAACTCACGCGAAATCCGCGTCCGGTGTTCGGGTTCGCGGTCATGCAGGGCGGATACGGTGCGCAGCGTCTCAGCCAGCGCATCGACGGCGTTCAACTGATACTTGGCCAGCGATACTCGGAAATCAGCGTCACCCGTCATTGGCGGAACCTTCCGACCAGTTCGGTGCGCACGGATCGCACGTCCAGCGCATCGCCAAGCGCGGCGGTGATCTGGCCGGGTGCCCAGGCATAAACAAAGGCATTTTCGCGCCGATCCACTACCCCGCGCAGATGGCCCAGCAGTTCGGTGCTGACCCGATCCGCGAAGATCAGGGTCTGGGCTTCCGTCTTGTGCTCCTGCCACGGCGCTTGGGTGTAGCGGGTCATGGGCAGGCGGTGCAGGGTTTCCAAGGCCGCCCAAACCTCGGCGGGCGCAAGGTCTTGGTCGAGGTCTTCAAACTCGATCTCGCGGCAGCGTAGATAAGCGAAATCGGCGGCAAGCTCCGCAAACTTCTTGTCGTCCGAGGCATTCAGGCGGCGAATGCGCTCCGCCGTCACATCGCGGCAGAGGTTCTTGTCGGGTTCATCGGCGGTCGCCTCAGTGGACGACACCATGATGAACCGCCGATCACCGCCATCTTCTGCGTTCAACTCCATCACGGCTTGGGCCGTGGTTGCCGACCCTGCGAAGAAATCAAGAACGATGTCGAAAGGCGATGCAGCCTGACGAATCATTTCGCGCATCAACGAAACGGGCTTCGTGTAGTTAAATGCTTTAGATCCAAAGATATCTTGAACGGAGGTTGTGCCCTCTTGGTTCATACCCGATACAATGAAAGCTTTAGGGTCAGCGTCTTCACCTTCTGGCACAGTCTTTGCTTCGGAGAGAGGCGTGATCCAAGACGACAAAGGCTGATTTGCGTTTTTGAGCTCAGACTTGTATCTGACCCACTGCGGAATGCCGAAGCCAACACGTTTGCCGACCCAAAAATCCAAGTGCGGCATACCTCGCCAAATCTTCTTGGTCTTTTTGGCCAGCGGAACTTCGCTCGCATCAATTGCGCTCAACAGTTCGTCCAGTGTTTCCCAAACCACAACTTTCTGGTCTTCGGGAAAGACGATCCGACCAGCCTTTATCCATTTTCCGATTTGATCGCCTGAGGGCATAACCCCCTTTGCCGCCGCGTCAGGCGGAAAGACTTTCATAACGTCACTGATAGCTTCAAGTTCAGCATCCTTGCGACCGCCCTTTGGAAAGGGGGCGGGCCAAACGCGCTGAGGGTTTGGCGGATAGTAGGTGTCGGTCTTGGGATCATACATCGCGTAGAACCCATTCTCGCGCTCGGTCATGTCCTTTGGCTGGCTAATGTCGCTCAGACGATACCAATCATTGGCCTTCTCATCCCAGAAAATATACTTCTCATAGGTCTTCTCGTGCCCCGAAAACCGAAACTGCGGCTTGGCGTAGATCAGGACATGCTCATGGTTTTCTGAAAGGAACGCGCCTTTTGTGTCGTTTCCACCTGTTCTTGTCCGCCAAGCAAACGACCCCACCCGCATCCCCGGCATGGCCTCGTCCATCAGCAATTCCAGCTTGGCCCGCTGGTCATCATTGATCGACACAAGGATCACCCCGTCCTCGGCCAGCAAATCCCGCGCCAGTGTCAGGCGGCGGAACAAGAACTCCAGCCAGGTCGAATGGAAATAGGCATCCTCGGGGTTGGCGTAATGGTCGTTATAGACCCAATCCTTCGCCCCGGTGTTATAGGGCGGGTCGATGTAGATGCAGTTGATCTGCCCGGCCATGGTCATGCGCAGCCAGCGCAGGGCGTCGTAGTTATCGCCCTCGATCACCATGTTCCGCCAGGGCGCGGGCTTGTCCGACAGGTCGGGGATGATCGTCGCCGCCACGAAATTGGCGTCCACGGCGTTGTCCGCCTCGATCTCGTCCCGCTCCCAGACCAGCCCCAGCTTCTTGGTGCGGTCCCGCTTTTTCAGAAGTTCGATCAACTGCTCGCGGGGAAGATCGTCATATTTGCTCATGCCCTGTCCCGTGTTCTTGGGGCGTTTACTCCGCCCGTTAGGCTCATGGCTGGCGAGGCAAGCTCGCCGCCCGTTCCCCAAGCGATACACCGGGGCCGCACATGTCTCAACGCCGGAGGCATTGCGTTAGCACGGCACGCGACTCCACCTGCCTTCAGCCCGAGCCACGCGTTCACGCGTCTCGGCACCGTGGGTGACATTTCCTGTCGCGGGCCCAACGGCGCCGGCAGGTTGTCCAGCCCGGAGCGCAGCCCAGGGCCTTGCAGGCTGAAAGCGAGACGCCAAGGATCGAGCGTCAGCCTGTGGTCAAGCTGCACTATCCAAGGATCATGAGGCCCGTGTGCCACGGGCCACGCCAGCCGGGGGAATAGGACAAGCCGAACGCCCCGGCTTTTGCTTGGCCGCGCCAGAGCGCGGCCGTCTGGAAACCGCCGGTTTCCCCGTCAACCAGAAAATACTGCGCCGTCTGCGGGGCCGTGTCCTCGCGCTGTGCGCTGCGGGCCGCACCACCCCCTTGTCGGCTGGATTTTCAAGTTGCCGGGCCCCCTTCCCGCCCTCGCCGGGAGGCAGGGTTTCAGGAGAGGCGCGCGTTCCGCGTCCTCTTCTGAAACCCCGCCCGATTATGGGCATCCCGACCACGGCAAAGACCAAGGCGGGACCGTCGCAAAAAGGAAACTGACCATGGGTCTGGACCAATACGCCTACAGCATTTCCGAGGAAAATGCCGCAGAGGGTGGCCATGTGCCGCAGTTCACGTGGCGCAAGCATTCCCGGCTGCAAACGTGGATGGAAGCCCTCTACACCGCCCGCACCGGACTTCATTCCGACAACCTCAACTGCGGTGAGTTGCGGCTGACCGAAGCGGACCTGACGGCGCTGGAAACTGCCATCCGCGAGAAGGCTCTGCCCGTCTGTCACGGCGGATTTTTCTACGGCCACCAAGCGCAAGAGGAACAGGCGGACGCCTATCACGATCAGGACCTCGCGTTCTGTGCATGGGCCAAAGCTGAAATCAGCGAGGGCCGCGCCGTCGCCTATTCCTGTTGGTGGTAATCGGATCGGCCCGCGCCGCGAAGGGCGGGCCGGGGCTGGCCTGTCGAGCGGGCCAAAGGGGAGGGGCGGCCAACGTCCCCCCCGACCATCACAGCGTGAAAGGAGGTGAGAGGAACGAACCAATGGCTTGAACAGCGCATCACCGAAGCGTGGGCACTCATCAGGAAGGGCGGACATTCCGCGAAGATCGGCCGCGCCTTCCTGATCCAGCACGGAGTCATCTGACCCCCTCGCCTCGGCCCAACGGGCCGGGGCACCGATACCACAAAACCAATGTCGCAAACAAGGATATACACCATGAAACAGAGTGCTATCGACAAGGCCCCGATCCAGTATTTCCCGATGGATCGCCTTTATATTTCGCCAATGAACCCGCGCGAGAGCGTGAATGACGAAGGCATCACCCTGCTGGCGGAAAGCATCAAGGTCGCGGGACTGATCCAGAACCTGGCAGGTCATCTGGACGAGGACGGCAAGGTCGGCATCGTCGCAGGTGGCCGTCGCCTGCTGGCCATGACGGAAATCCCGCCCGAGGACATGGCGGCAATCGGACTGACGGAAATCCCGGTGCGGATCGCGCCGGATGAAGCCACCGCCCGCGCTTGGGCCAGCATCGAAAACACCGCCCGCGAGGCCCTGCACCCCGCCGATGAAATCCGCGCCTATGGCCGGATGGCCGAAAGCGGCACCACCGTTCCGGCAATCGCCCGCGTGTTCGGCCAGACGGAAAAGCACGTCTATCGCCGTCTTGCGCTTGCCGCCCTGCCCGTTCCGGTGCTGGACGCGCTGAAAGCCGGAGAACTGACCCTTGGTGCTGCTGAATGCTTCACCGTGGCCCAGAGCGAGGCGCTTGCCTTGGAGGTTCTGGACCGGGTGCGCGGCGAGGATTATTCCGTCGCGCGGCTGAAACAGGCATTGCAGCCGGAAGCCATCGGCAAATCTGATCGTCGCGTCGTCTATGTCGGGCTGGATGCCTATGAGGGCGCGGGCGGTCATCTGACTCGCGATCTGTTCGCGGATCAGGTCTTTCTGACCGATGCCGATCTGCTGGACAGCCTCTATGCCGAAAAGCTGGCCATGGATGCCGACATGCTCGGCCAGGGCTGGAAATGGGTCGAGACGAGCGACGACCAGTATATCCCCTATGAGGTCACGTCGAAACTCGACCGCATCTATCGCATCGAGGGCGAACTGACCGAGGAACAGGCCACCCGCTATGACGAACTGGCCGAACTGGCCGAGGGCGACGTGCTGGACGAAGCCGGTCAGGCGGAACTGGATGCGCTGGAAGCAATCTGTGACGGTGAGTTTACCGACACGCAGCGCGACCATGCCGGGCTGTTCATCTTTGTGGCCCGCGACGGACAACTGACCGTGCAAGCGGCCTTTGTCCGGCCCGAGGATCGGGACGCCGCCATCGCGGCGGAGGTTCTGACCGGCCATGCCGCCATGCGCGGACAGACCGGCAGCGCCGCTGATGCCGAGCCGAAATCGCCCATCAGCAATGCGCTGCGAGAGGATTTGAACCGCGTGGCGAAGGGCGCAAGGCAACACGCTGTCTTGCGCGATCCTGATCTGCTGATCGCGCTCTTGGCCTATCAGTTGAGCCACGATCTGCAATGGCGCAGCCCGCTTGGGCTATCGACCGAGGACGTGCCGAACTGGCCGACAACGGCAGCGGAAGGCTATGCGCTGGATGATCGCCTGACCACGAACGCGCTGCCCGACATGCATGGCAAAGACCTTGCCAAATCCTTCCGCGCCTTCCGCAAGAAAGGCGAGGATCACATTCGTGGCGAGTTGGCCCGCTATCTTGCGGCCCATTATCGCGGCGGTTCCGATGAATTGCGCGCTTTGATCGACAAGGACACGAAGCCAGCGATCCGCGAGGTCTGGACCCCCACGGCGGCGAATTTCTTCAGCCGCGTGGGAGGCCCCTATCTCAATGATCTGTGGCGTGATCTGCTGGACCTGAAAGAAGAGCACCCGACCGCCACCACCTTCGCCAAGCTGAAAAAGGGCGAGAAGGCCGAAATGCTGGAAGCCCTGTTCAGTGATCCGGTGATCCGCACCGCGCGCGGCGTCACCGAGGCGCAGGAGGCCCGCATCGCCGCGTGGCTGCCCGAGGGTATGGAGTGACCAAGGCGGGGCGCGCGCAAGACGCGCGCCCCGTGCCATCACGGAGGATCGACCAATGACCGATGAGTTCAATCAGAGCGACTATCAGAAGGAAAAGGCATGGCACGGGCTGTCATGCGGCTGTGGCGGCGGATACCGCGTCGGCCATGCCCTTGGCTGCCCGGACGCAACCCGCGACGACAATCTGTCCTGGTTGGACGATGATATTGCCCGCGCTGTGGCGGCGGGCGACCAGGAGGAAATCGCCGATCTGCGCCGGATCAGGGCCGAGATCGAGCGGCTGCCAACCAGATATGCCGATGGGGACTGAGCCATGCGCTTCATCAAAGCGTCCCGCCACCCCTTCACCGATACCGCCCGCAAGCGCGCAGCCCTTGCCCGCAAGCAGAAGGCCGAACGCGATGCCCTGCCGCTCTTTGCGGCAGAAATCGCCGCCGGCCAGCGCAGCCCTGACGATGTGATGCAGGCCCGAGCGGAAAGGTGGGCGGCAAGCGAGGCCCGCAGGCGGCAATGGCGTGCGGAGCGATGGCGGCAGGCCCGCCGCGAAATCGACGCCATGCCAAAAAACATGCGGCGCAAGGTCCGCGCCGCATGGGACGGTGCACCCTACCCCGCCGATCCAGTCTATCTGCTGGATTTCCTGCATGAGCTTCGCGTGGGTCGGCGCAGCATGGACGCCCTGCCCTTCACACCAAAGCCGGTCAATGCGCGTGGCCACAGCATCAGCATCGGAGGCCTGCCATGATGACGATCCTGAGCGCCCGAGACATTGCCGAGGCCATCCCCGCCCATTTCGAGGCTGACCGCCGTGCCGCCTTCGCCGCGCTTCATGCCTCTGCCGATCTGAACAGGGATCAGCGCCGGGCAAGCGCCGACCGCGCGCTGGCGCAGGCAGTCTGGGACAGTTTTGGTGAAAATCCAGCGGTGGATTTCACCGCTTGGCGCCATCCGGTGCTGGCCGTGCCCTGCCCGACCTGCCGCGCCAGCATCGGTGCCTGGTGCAAGCGCCCAAGCGGCCACCGCGCTGCCGATCTGCACGATGAACGCGGCGCCGATGCGGATCGGGCGTTCATTCGGCAGCACGGGGCGAGTGCCGCCATCCGGCGCGATGGTGCTGGCTGGATCATCGACGCGCACGGACGCGAGAGGGATTAGACCCAAGAATAAAGCGCCCGCCGACCCTTTCCTTCTGCGACGAAGGTTCAACTGGCCCCGCCTTGCGCGGGGTCCCTTTTTGCGAGGAAGCCTTTGATTGCCCTAGCCGGCCCCGGCTTTGGGCCGGGGACTGGCCAGGCCCGTGCGCTTCGCGCTGAGACGCGCCGCCGGTGCGTCAGCGCCGGTCGCCAGTATTACCTGAGAGTGCTCCCTAGCACCCAAAGTCTATCAGGCTAGAATACGAAGTCGTCCAATCCGAGGGCTGCCTTACTAATATTCTTGATAACAAGAACATCACCGTCAGAGTCACGTAACTCAACATCCGCCCCGACCTGGTAAAGCCGGGCTTGCACGGTAGAGTAATTCGTAAGAGTTGTACTCCCGCGTAAATAGATCACATCACCAGCAGGATCGCTAAAATCCCATATTGTGTCTCTACCATCCCGACCATCGAAAGAATTGTTGGAATTAATGAACAAGAACGAATCAGCTCCCGCGCCTCCGTAATAATTGTCATTCCCACCAAGTCCATTGAATGCGTCTGCACCGGCATTACCACGAAGTGTATTTGATGCCGAATTGCCTACTAAGGCATCGCTACCGGAGCCGCCCGTGGCATTTTCAATAAGGGAGCGCACATCGGTACCATATTGAAGTGCATTATATATATTGCCGGTCGCAAGTTTATCTGGTGCGCCATACCAATTCCGGTTCAGGACTGCAAGTTGGTTGGTGTCAAAGGTACTTCTATCACCAGGTGTCAACCTAATTATCATGTCTGTCGTATAGGCCGAGAGGTCATAGGTATCTATGCCACCTCCATCCCATATCGTTGCAAAGATTGTGTCCCCAGCCGCATCTATCCCAACGGCTCCATTGACATATGTGTTTCCATCACCCGGCAGCCACTTATATGTCGTATTTCCACTATTTGTCGTGAAGTCAGCGCCATAAGCATGTTGTAGAGCGCGAATATCGAGCATCATAAATGTTTGAGCATAGTCAAATTTATCGTTTCCACCGACGCCAGACGCTCCCTCGCCTGGGTATGAGTTATAACTCATGACGGTGTATTCCATCGCATCATAAGTTGGGTTCAGGGCTGGATTATATGGGGCAGTGTTGTACGTTGAGCTTGGGTGTTTGAGGCCGAGCGCGTGGCCTGTCTCATGAATGACATTGTACCACCCAATTGTCCCTGCTCTGACGTCGGTATACATACCATCATTCAGCCATACATCACCTGATCTCGTAACTGGAGCGGTTCCAGGAAAGGACGCATACCCGCCTTCATTGCTTCCTGTCATGGCGGTTTGGGCGTATCTGATATGAGCTCCACTTACCCCTGAAGGCGCTGCAGATTCGGCAATATTAAGGTTAGTGAAGCCTTCGACCGAAAAACCCTTCGAACCTGCCCATGTTGTACCTTCGAGCGCAAAATGCGCCGCATTCTTAGTGCCCAGGGTAACTTGCGAGAAGGTTGGGAGTTCAAACGGTCGCACCTGTGAGGCCTGATAGCCCGAACCATAATTGGAGGAACTTGTGGAAAACGTATAGTAAATTGTTGATTCGGCCCATTTTGCTCCAAAGAGCATGCCGTCTATCAAATTCGCGCCGTACTTTGGGACTGCAGCGCCGGGATTATTTGTTCCTGTCATTTTCATAAACTCCTAATTCATCATATTTCCCATGAGCGGTTCAATCAAATAATGATCTTCGGGACTATATGAAGGAACATCTGGACAGCCTTCATCGATTCTCGTTTGTAAATTTTCTTTTACTTTTTGTACCAAAGGTTTATTTGCATAGGCATAATTCTCCAGCGACTCCGCCCGCGTAAGAAGGGCGCGCAGGTTATCATTGCTTCCATGTCGCATCATTATTTGAAAATAGTTAGGATCAGCGAGCAAGACCCTATCGCCTCTTCGAGGTGGGGGTTCCGAAACCACCTTCTTGGGCCCTGCGGCCACAGGACAACTGAATTCCGACGGCGCGTAACCATTACACGCGGCCAGGTAAAACAGTGTCAACCCAGCAATCATAGGTGAAAGAGACCGAATCACTGCTACCTCCGCGCGAATCATACTAAACATCTATTGTTACGGTCCGGGTTATTCGCAAGTGACGATCATTAGCCGGCGATCGATGCTTGGCTGAGTCGGCAGGATATTGCCAAGGTTACACTGCGGTGCTGCTAACCTTTGGTGCAAGCGTCTGCCCGCGAGCGGGCACCGCGTCTTAGTCCGGCCATGGCCGGACCCAAGCCAGACAGGGCGATGAGCCCGGCTGCGGCGTCTGCGGTCTGTCTCGTCCCGAGCCAGATCCTCGTGCGCCGGTCTTGGGCGCCCTGCCCTGTCGGTCTTGGCCCATTCGGGTGACGGCCGCTGACGCGGGCTGGCCTTCAGCCGCCCCGTTCCCAACCGGATCATGGGGCAGCCGTCACCGCCCTCCCAATCCCGGTCGGCCGGTCGGTTGGGTCAAAGTCTCTCGGCCAAAGGGCATGTTGTGGCGTAAAGAGCTTGGCGCTGTGACCCTGGCAGCATTGCGGTTGAACCGGAGACGGGCAGCCGGTCCCGTTCTTGCCGACTTTCTCGCTGACGGTGACGCGGGGGCTTGCTGTCGTGGCCAACCCGGTCCTTACCAGCGGGTGCGTTTCTCATCGATGAAATATGACAGGGCAGCGCCCCGGACGGCCTTTTGAGGCCCGCCTATGGCGGGCCACGGCTTGATGTCATTTTTGGCCTTCAATGACGAATTTCCCCTGGCCTTCGGCCATTCCTCGCGGAAGACAAATTCCTCATTGACCGACGCTCTTCCTGCCCCGTCCCGGAAATTTCATCGAAACGCCAAGCAGGAAAGGAAAACCAAATGGCCAACGAAAGCATGAAGCTCCGCGTGAAAACCGGCGAGAAAGACGGCAAGAACTTCTGGGACAGCTGCGGTGTCCTCTTCATCAACCGCAATGCCGCCGGCGAGATCACCTCCATCCAGGTCCGCCACAACATGTTCCCCGGCGTCGATATGGTCGCCTTCCCGAAACGGGACGACGACCAGGAGTAACGACAGGGGCGGCGAAAGCCGCCCCTTTGCCGTTCCATCCGGTCGCTCACGCGACAGCCTTCGGCCAGGAAGATCGAAGGAGGCCCGCGCAGATCGCGCGGGCCACGCCAGCCGGGGGATTCGGACGACGCCGAACGCCCCGGCTTTTTTCTGGGCCGCGGGACCGCGGCCGTGACGGGAACCGCCGGTTCCCCCGTTCAAGGGCACGTCCGCTTCACGGGGCAAGGGGTGTCCCCGGCCTTCCTTCGCGCTGCACGCTCCGTGCAGGCCGGGTGAGTCCCCTCCCCTCGCCCCTGCGGCCGACCCCTGATCGGGTCCCCCTCCTGCCCTCGCCGGGAGGCAGGGTTTCAGGAGAGGCGCGCGGTTCGCGCGTCCTCGCCAGAAACCCCGCCCGATGATGGGCACCCCGACCACGGCAAAGACCAAAGCGGGACCGTCGCAAAAAAGGAGGCCACACATGGCTGAATATCGTTTGGGATCGTCATCCCTCGTTCATACCCCCGGCCTGATCGCATGGGCGATCAACGGCTACCATTTCGAGGAAGATCGTCCGCAGCTGCTGGACGTGATCGCCGCGACCTATCCCGGCGTGCCGCGTGAGGCGCTGGAACAGCTACTGCTGCGCAAGATCGACTATCGCGTCGATGGCGAAACCGTCGTCTTCACCGTGGAGGCTGACCATGCCCGCGCGTGAACCCGATCACCCCATCACCATTCATTGCCCGCATTGCGGAGGCCAGAGCATTCTGGCCGACGCCTGCGCCCGCTGGAACGTCGAGACGCAAGAGTGGGAACTGTCCAACGTCTTTGACAATACGACCTGCGACGATTGCGGCATCGAGGTCAGCGCCGTCGAGCGCCCCGTGCAGGAGGACGCATGATGGCCCATTTTGACGTTTATCAGCATGTCACCGACCAGATCATTGCCAGCATTGAGGCCGGCACCCCGGTCTGGCGGAAGCCATGGAGCGGCGATGCCGGCGGCATACCCTTCCCCCGCCGCAGCACCGGCGAGCATTATCGCGGCATCAATATCCTGATGTTGTGGGCGCGGGCCGCTGAACAGGGCTATCGCAGCGCCCATTGGTTTACCTATCGTCAGGCGCAGGAGGCAGGCGCGCAGGTCCGCAAGGGCGAGAAATCCGCAACGGTCGTGAAGTATGGCACCGTTGATCGCACTGATGCCGAGACCGGCGAAGAAAAGACCTTCGGCTATGCGAAAGCCTATCGCGTCTTCAATGCTGACCAGATCGACGACTTGCCCGAGGAATTCCAGGCACAGCCTGTTGAGGCCCCGCGCGATCTCGGCACCGAAACCGACCCGGCACTTGAGGCCTTCTTTGATGCTACCGGCATCGAGCGGCGCAAAAGCGAGCGGCCAGAAGCTTTCTATGATGTGGCGGGTGATTTCATCCACATGCCGCCAGTCGTGACCTTCCACGATGCAGCCGGATATTACGCCACCCTTGCCCATGAAGCCTGTCACGCCACGGGTGCTGTGCATCGGCTGGACCGTTTCAGCCGGTTCAACGGGCGCCGGGATCGGGCCTTCGAGGAACTGGTGGCCGAGATCGGCAGTGCCATGGTCTGCGCACAGATCGGGGTGACACCAGAGTTCGGGCAGACGGCGGCCTATGTGGAAAGCTGGTTGCGGGCATTGAAGTCCGAGAAGCGGTTCATCTTCAAGGCCGCGACCGAGGCGCAGAAAGCCGCCGACTGGCTGATGCGCACCGCCCCCGCGGGTCACTTGGACAGAACCAACCGGGCCGCCGCGTAAGGCGGCCCCATAGGAGAGCAATCATGCCCATCCTTGCCCGATATTCCCGCCTCAACGTGCTGATCTCAGCCGGCGGCGGCGCCGTGATCCGGGCGGTCGTCATGAGGATTCCCCGCGTCCGGTTGGGTCTGGCCCGCGCGGTAACCGCCACGACGATGGTCGCGCCAGTCTCGATCACGACCACCATGCGCGCGAGCTGGCCATCAATTTCAGGCTGTTTGGCGGACCAAGTTGTACGAACTGCGGGCCCATTCTGACCCGCAGATCCGCTGCGGCACGCTGATCGAGGCGCGCAAGCGCGCCCGGCAACGCCGGGACCGTTTCGACATCGACATCCTGATTTAAGAGACCGATCCTTTCGAAGGCGAGAAAATGTTGGAGGTCATTAGCTGATGCCCACGCGCGAATATACCGACAACCAGTTGAGCGAGGCTGCGGGACTGCGCGAAATAGGTATGTCCCACGCCACCATCGCCCGCAGGCTCGGCATGTTGGTCAGTGCCGTCAGCTGGCACTGTCAGCGCCCGGTGCCGACAGCCCTAACACGCGCGGCAATACCCGACCGCCGCGCGAGCCTACGATCGTTACCCGCGGCGGCTTCAGGGTCTGGCGGTTTTCCCCGGTCGAGGATGCCACAATCCTCGCGATGGATCTGAACGGCGCAACAATCGCCGAACTCACGCGCAAGCTCGGGCGACCATGGAACTCGCTGCGCTGCCGACAGATGACGCTGGCGCGTCAACAGCCCGCCGAGAAGCAGCGGAGGATGACGATGTTTGATCAAGCCGTTTAGCCCGCCGCGCGCCTTGGGCGAGCGGCGGCGATCGAGCGGCTGGTCGTCGTCATCGCCGATTGCCAGGAAGGTGATCTGCGGTTCATCCTGTCGGCGGTGCTGGAAGGGATTTGCGCCGGAGAGCCTGCGCCTGATTCTAGCGGCGTAGACCAGGAGGCGGGAAATTGGGGCGCGCTGGCAAGCGCGATGACGAACTGCGCGCCTATTTCGGCGCCTGCGGTGACCGCCTCGCCAGAGGCGGGCTTGGCCCGCGCGGCAAGTTCAGGCTGGCCCAGAGAGCGATGGCGGGCAAGAGCCACGAAAATCTCGCCACGGTTAAGACCGGTTTCTCCGGTCGCTTCGCATGGCAACCAACGGGTTCCTTGTCCCTGTCGAACCGCGTCTATGTTCCGCTAGAACACAGGTGCGCGACGCGGTAAACCTCAACAGCCGAGACGAGGCAAATTGACACATGGCCTGTCCAAACAGGTTAGTTTACCTAAGCTGTTATCGAAGCCATATTGTGGCGATATAGTTCTGTCCCCCCGAGGAAAGAGTATGCCCCGCCTGTTTTGGCGGGGCATTTTTGTTTTCAACGGTCCAGTTGGGCGGTTGTGAGTAGCAGATGCCTGACATTGGACGTGGAAAGGTTTGCCGGGGCCAGGCAACGGCTACCCAAAAGTTCGGTTTCCGGTTCCTGCAGTCACCACGCGGCGAGTTAGCCCCCCCGTCTGTTCGCAGACTCCGGGGCCGAATTCTCTGCCGAGATCACGCCCGGGCCGTGAGACGTCCTCCACTGCCTTGCGACTGGTCACACAGTCTAGACCTCTCCTCAGACCTCTCCCACCAGCGGCTTACGGTTCTGCAGGTGACGCATCGCCAGCTTGCGGCCCTGCCGGCCCGAGACCAGTTCCCGCGCCGGGACAGGAGCATGCTCAGGAGCTCGAAGTTCAGGGAATATCGTGAAGATCTCCTCCAACGCCGCCGGACCAACCGATTTCAGCGCCTCGGCGCCGGTGAAGAGCGATTCCGTTTCCGCGCCATTGGCCAGGACGATCTGGTGGGTATCGAAGAGAAAATGGACATAGGTCACCTCGTCCAGATCCTGCGCCACGTCGATGCCCTCGATCTGGCACAGCTGCTTGGCGGCAACCAGCACCTCGTCGGCGCCGAACATGGTCCGGGCGATGCGCGAGCGCACCAGAATCCGGTGCTGCGGCGAGACGACAAGGTCCGCCGTCGGCCGGCCCGCGCCAAGCGCGCCCTTGCGGATGCGGATCGGGCGCAGCTTCGAATGCGCGGCCAGCATCGCCGCATCCAGCCGGCGCTTGCCGATCCAGCGGATCGCCTGCAGGCCGGCATCCCGCGTCTCGACCAGATCGCCGACCTTGAGATCGCCCGCCGCCACCTCGCCCGAGGCGGTGCAGATACAGGCATCGGCGGCAAAGCAGAGGACATTGGTATTGTCCCAGGTCAGGTTGGCCCCCGCCACGGCCGCGCCGCCATTGCGAATGATCAGCCCGCCCGCAGATTGCAGCACGCCATCGGCCTGATCGGCCCTGAGCCAGCCAAGCGGCGTGGCGTAATTCGTGCCATTCGCCAGGTTATAGGCGGCCAGGTTGGCGGCGTTGTAATAGCCGCTCAGATCGACGAAGTCGTTATTCGCCTGATTGCCATCGGCGATGTTCTGCCCGGTCGCGGTGTTGAAATCGGTGATGATATCGGCGTCACCGGCAAGGAAGGTGTCGAAGCCCTCGCCCCCGGTCAGGCTGTCCGTGCCAGTCCCCCCCTCGAGCCGGTCATTGTCGGCGCCGCCGCTCAGGCTGTCATTCCCGGCCCCGCCGCGCAGCGTGTCGCTACCAGCACCGCCGAAAAGCGTATCATTGCCGGCCTCGCCCAGAAGCGTGTCATTGCCGGCGCCACCCTCGACGATGTCATTGCCCGCCCCGGCCGAGACCGAGTCATTGCCCAGCCCGGCGCGGATGTAATCGTCATTGCCGGTCATGCCCGGCAGGATGGCATCATTGGCATCGACCCGGTCGCCGGCCCCGTCGATATAGCCTTGACCGATGACGTTGTTGCCGTCGGTGCCATCGACATAGCCATCTCTGAAGGGCAGCAGATTGCGTTCCGCCGTGATCCCGCCGAAATTGCTGATGTTCGAGGGGTTGTTCGGGACCGAAACCGAGATGATCGGAAATTCGGTGATCGCCGACTCACCCGGTTCGCTGCCGACAACCGGCGGCGGCATCAGGAAGACATTGCCGCTCACATCCTGTATCAGCCGGACCGGTACAGTAATGGTGCGGGTCGCACCGCCACCGATGGCCTGGACCACCGATACGTTATAGACCCGGATCGTCGAGTCCGCTTGCAGCGTGTAGGTCGTGTCGTTCAGCGTGTAAGTGATATTGTCCAGCGCTCCAGTCCCGCCCGGCTGGTTGTGGTTCAGCGAGACGGTATTCCCGGTGCCGCGGTTGTCGTTCAGCGTCACCTGGGTACTCTGCGAGAAGAGCGGGGTCCCGGCGCTGCCAAAAACCCGGTTCCCAAGAACAGCGCCAACGTTCTCTGCGGTGTTGTTGGTCTCGGTGGGATCCATGTCCGCCAATTGGCCGAGATACAGCATCTGGTAGGTAAAGCTGGGCATGAACATCGGCTCCAAAAAAAACACTTCACATACATCCGCGATAGCCGTCGAGCCATCGGAGATGTGCCGTTCACTTCGGCCTTAATCGAGCTATATATATGTGACGCCGGAGTTTTGTCATCTATCGTTTTCGGTAGTCGCAGAGGTGGCCTGACGACGCGCGACTACTCGATCGAGACGCTTCATCGATGTTGCGCGATGGCTCTCGAGCTACCGAGGAGCCGCCTAGTCCACCGGAAAATTCCTTGTCGCGTGACACAGACGATCACGCCGGGACGGTCGGGCTCGTGGTCACAGCACCGCCGTCCACAGCCGGAACCGCGTTCCGCCCGTGATCTCGCGCACCAGCCCTAGACCCTGCAAGCGCGCCAGCAGCCGCTCGGCGGTATCGCGGCTGATCGCCGCCTCGGCTTCCAGCGCAGCGGCGGAAACCACCTGATGCACCACCAGCGCATCGATCACCAATCCCGCATTGCTGCCCTTGATCCGCGCCGTCTTCCGCCTGGCCCGATCTGCCCACTCCATCAGCTGCCGGATCACGCGGAACCCCGCCTCGCAGCCGGCCGCAATGGCCCCGCACCACGCCCTCAGAAATTCTTCCGCATCACCACCTATCGTCCAAACTCGCCGCCCGGCCTGCCCCATCGGCACCATCACCAGCGGCTCCGCGCTGTCCGCCATGGCCCGTGCCGCCCAGCACATCGCTTCCAGCTGGTGCCCGTCCGGCGACAGATCGGTGAGCCGCCAGAGCCGGCATCCGAACGCTGCCAGCGTGATCGCGTGGCAGCCGTCAAGCACGGCCAGCCCCCCCCGCGAAGCCTGCGGCCTCGGCATCGAAATCCTCGCCGGTCGGGCGCAGCAGATTGCCGTCTCCCCGCCCCTGCCCCACCCGGTGCAGCCCGAGGAAATCCCGCAGATCGTCCACCCGCCCCCTGCCCTGCAACCGCCCGATGGCCCACCGGGCCTGGGACAGTGCGTCCAGATCGACCGAGGCCGGGGCATCGGCCAGGTCGCGGATCAGCACCTCTTGCGGGATCGGCGTCCCCACGGCCCAGAGCATGGACACGACCTCACTGAATGCCAACCGGGTGATCAGACCGCGGCGCAGGGTCTCGTCCAGACCGGCCAGGAGCCCGTCCAACCGGCCGATGGCCTGCGCGGCCTGCGCCAGGTCCACGGCGCAGTCCCGCTCCGCCGCGCGCCAAGCCGCCGGATCGAGCAATAACCTCCGATCGGTTATGTCGCAAACTTTGACAGCATTTGAGTGATATCTCTGGACTCGCTTCTGCTACGCGGCGAGCGCTGCGAATTGAGCAAACGGACAGAGTTCGGGTGTCAGTTGACCTTTTCGGATCATGTTGGCCACCTCGATACCTTCGAGTGCCGCCGAAGCTGATGCGAAGGATTTGAAACCAAGCATAGGGCGGATGCGCTTCTTGATGGTCCGGTGGTCCTGCTCGACCATGTTATTGAGGAATTTGATCCTTACCATCTCGATGGGGATCGGGCAGCCGAAGCGTCTCAGCATGCGGTTGATGGCGTTGATGCCGGCCGTGTTGGCGCCGCTCTTGTCGATGACGATCTTTCGCGGCAGGCCGTTCACCTCCAGAGCTCTGGCGAAGAACTTCGTCGCTGCGGTCTTGTTGCGTCGCTTCGAGAGCATGAAGTCCAGGGTTTTGCCAAACTTGTCGACGGCACGATAGAGGTAGACCCACTCGCCTTTCACCCGGATGTAGGTTTCGTCCATGCGCCAGGATCGGTCGGACGGACGCTTGCGGCGACGCGCCTGCTCGGCGACCAGAGGCGAGTACTTCGTGACCCAGCGGTTCAAAGTGGCGTGATCCACCCGAACGCCACGTTCAGCCATTATTTCTTCGAGGTCGCGGTACGACACCGAATAGCGGACGTAGAAGAACACCGCGAAAAGGATCACATCTTTCGGGAACTGGGCGCCCTTGAACGAGATCATGGCTGGCTCTCCCTCCCCCCCCGTTTCACAGCAAGACGGTCGGATGCAGAGCTGACGCCCGTCAACCGTCAAAGTTTGCGACAGAGCCATCGTATCCACCCGCTTCATCTCCCCTCCGTCCGCTGCCTCGCAACGAACGGTCCGACAGAACGTCAGGGGGGTCAAAATTGGACGCCGATACCCCGCCTTAGGCTCCAGACTCAATCAAGTCCACCAAATGATGATGGCTGCGATTGCGACGGCAGAAGCGAAGTTGATGGCGAGTTTGTCGTATCTGGTTGCGATGCGTCGCCAGTCTTTGAGGCGGCAGAAGGCGCGCTCGATCAGGTTCCTGTGGCGGTAGGCGTCGGGATCGCAGGGAATGGGGATCTTCCGCGATCTGGTTGAGGGGATGACGGCCTCGGTTCCTGTGGCGGCCAGGCGGCTGCGCAGGCTGTTCGCGTCGTAGCCCCTGTCAGCGAGAAGGCGGGCCGAGGGTGGCATTTTGTCCAGAAGCGCAGGGGCTTCGGTGATGTCGGCGTGGTTTCCCGGGCTGAGGGTGAAGGCGACAGCCCGCCCGCACCCATCTGTCAGGGCGTGGATTTTGGTGGTTGGGCCGCCACGCGAGCGCCCGATGGCCTGAATTTGCGCCCCCCTTTTGCGCCGTGGGCAGAACGGTGGGCGCGGACGGCCGTGCTGTCGATACTCAGCTCGTCCGGCAGTTCGGCCTGACTCGCGAGGGCAGCAAAGATCCGCCCCCAGAGCCCGCGATGGCTCCATCGGTTGAAGCGGTTGTAAATCGTCGTCGAGGGGCCGTAGTCGGGTGGGCAATCCTCCCACCGGCAGCCCACGCGCAGCACATGGATGATCCCGCTGATGACCCGCCGGTCGTCCACCCGCCGCGCGCCCGGCTGGTTCATGGGCAAAAGCGGCTCAATCACCGCCCACGCCCTGTCCGAAAGCCAAAATCCTGCCGACATGACAAACCTCTCCTGAACCCTCGGAAAGAGTGAATCAGCTCAACCATAATAGATCAATGGCTTGATTGGGTTTGGAGCCTAGGGGGTCAAAATTGCATGCCGAAACACAATCAGCGATCCGAACAGCCAGGCGATGATGATTGCCTGCACCCGCCGATCCGGCGAGATGCGGGTAAACCCCGCGCGGATCGACCGGATGCCGCCGCTCTCCTCCAGCGTGTACAGCAGCAGGATCGCCCCGAAAATGATGTAAAGCAGGCTTACCGCCGTGACCGCGCCGTTTACCGTCGCGCCCAGCACCTTGTTCAGATCGGTGCCCCAGACCAGCAGCGCCGTCGCCGCGGTGACGAGATAGGCCACGCCCATCGAAAGCTTAGCGGACCGTGCCAGCACCACCAGTAGCAGAAATACCGTGGCAATTGGCAGCAGCGCCAAGACAAAGGTTAAAATACCAGACATACGTCCTCCTCCTGAAGACGGCGGGAACCCCGCCGGTTAAGTCGTGATTGGGAACGTTACGCGCGGCCTAGTGCCATTGCGCGCATTTCGAGGTGTGACCGATCCCGGGGTTCAGCGCGTTCGTGGGATCGATTGACCGATAGAAGCCAGCCAGTTCGGGCTTGGCGTGATAGAGATGGCCGACATTGTGTTCGGCCGGGTATTCGGCGCCGCGACGATCCAGCAACCGCCACATCGCGTGTTCGACGGCCAGGCAGTCGTGACCCTTGCGCACGACATAGTCCTGATGAAAGACATGGCAGAAGAAGTGGCCGTAATAGAGTTTTACGGCCAGTTTTTCGTCCAGCTCGGCCGGCAGCGTCTCGACCCACTCGCGATCGTTGCGGCGCAGCGCAATGTCCAATGCAACGATATCTTCAACCTCTTGGGCATGGATCGCGCGATAGCGGACAGCGGCGCCCGCCACCGCAAAGCGGTGCAGGAAAGCGGCCTTGCCCTCGTCGGAGGTGCATTCGAACATCGCACCACTGGCGGAAGGAAAGATACCCGACAGATATTCCCGCGCCTCGGCAATACCCGCCCCACCCATCTTCAGCAGCAGATGATGCTCGTAGCGGTCCCGATAGGCATTCATCCGCTGCGGCAGATGCTGCGGCGCCAGACGCGACAGCCCCTGCGCCAGCCGGTCGGACAGCGTCGTCCCCAGACCCAGCCGTTCGGTCAGCGCGTCGATGCGCGCCTTCGCGGCAAACAGTGCCGGCATCCGGTCGGTGCCGAGCCGCTGGATGAACAGGAAGGTGTCCTTGCCATATCGGGCGGCGATGTCATAGGCGTCACGGTGAATGTATTCCCCTGCAATCGGCAAGGTATCGAAGCTGCCCAGGATATGCCGCCGGATTGTCGTCAACTCGTCCGGGTCATTGCTGCCAATGTAGAACACCGCAGTCTCGGATTCGGCCTTGAAACTGTCCAGGCGAACGGCGAAGACCGCCAGCTTGCCGGCACAGCCCGCAGCTTCATGCAGTCGGCGTGGATCGGCATTGAAGCGCGCCGGTGTGCCGGCCTCGATATCGCGCACATGGCTTGCATATTCGCGGTCCGAGGCCCAGGCATCGGTCAGCACGGGTTCTGGCAGGTCGCCCCGCTCCAGCCGCGTCAGGATGTCCTCGGGGTCGTCGCCCAGATCGAGGCCGAGGTGATTTACCAGTGCCACCGAGCCATCGGCGCGTACTTCGGCATAGAGGCTCAGCTGCGTATAGGCCGGGCCACGATGAATCAACGCGCCGCCGGAATTGTTGCAGATCCCGCCCAGCACGGATGCGCCGATGCAGGACGAGCCGATCACCGAATGCGGCTCTCGGCCCAGTGGGCGCAGACGCTTTTCCAGCGTATCAAGAGTGGCGCCCGGAAGGCAGACGACCTGCTCTCCGCCCTTCAGAAGGTGAATGCGGTTCAGGCGCATGACGCTGATCAGAACGATCTCGCGATCATAATCCTCGCCCCAGGGAGTCGAGCCGCCGGTCAGCCCGGTATTCGCGGCTTGCAGGATCACGACCCGGCCGCTGGCGATGACGGCGTTCAGAACCCTCCACATCTCAACGAGCGATCCGGGCCGCACTACCGCAGCCACCGGCCCGCTCCCATAACGAAAGCCGCGCGTGAAACGCCGTGTCCCGCGCGGTGTCGTCAGCACATGCGCGCTGCCGACGATGTCGCGCAGCCTGGCCAGGAGCAGGTCACGCCTCATCGACGCCACCACAGGGCGTTGCCTGGTTTGGTCATCCAAATTCTCCTCCGATTGGGCACAAGGCCCACTCCAGGTAATCAGACGATTCCCATCCAAGAATCGTTCCTTACCTCTCCTGCAACTATGGTAAAATAAATTTACCACTAAGGTCAACAGGAAATTTAATTGCCCATCCCTTCAGTCTCGGTTAGGGTGGGTGCCCGACGATCCGGGGCGTCACGGAGGCCAGATTGAGCAGCGAAGTCAACAAGGGCACACCGGCCGCAGCCAGCACGGCACGGCATCTTGAGGATCTGATCCTCGAAGGGTCGTTGCGTCCGGGTGATCCGCTGCTGCCCGAACGCGAGATGGCGCTGCGGCTGAAGGTTTCGCGCCCGACATTGCGACAGGGAATCAAGATGCTGGAAGACAAGGGGCTGATCGTTGCCGATCAGAATGGCGGACGGCAGGTGGCGATGCTGGCAACCAGTGTCACCGACCCGCTGATCGAACTGATGGCCTCGCGGGCCGAGACCGTGGATGACTATCTGGAACTGCGCGCGGCTCTGGAGGGGCTGGCCGCCGGCCTTGCCGCAACCCGCGCCAATGACGTCGATCGCGAGACGCTGAGCCGCTGCATAGAGCGCATTGAGGCCGCCCATCACGATGCCGACCCGAACGACGAGGCCGAGGCCGATATCGATCTGCATACCGCCGTCTATGAGGCGAGCCATAATATCGTGCTGTTACAGATCATGCGGGCATTGGCGGGGATGCTACGGCGCGGGGTGTTTCACAACCGCATCAAGCTCTATGCGCGATCAGAGGTGCGCAATGTACTGCTGACGCAGCACCGGGCGATCCATGACGCGATCATTGCCCGCGATCCCGAGGCGGCCACCCGCGCGGCGGAGAATCACATTGCCTATACCCGACGCGTGCTGAACGAGATTGCCGCCGCCGAGACACGGCTGGAAATCTCGCTGCGCCGGCTCCAGGGAGGCAACATCAGCCAGCGTGTCTGATGCTGCCCAAGAGGCTGCGCCCAACCACTCGCGCGCGGCACCCGGCCAACGCCATGAACCCGGCATCCGACGTGTCTTCGGGCAAGGTATGAAGCGCAGCGACATGGACATGAATTTGGTACTGCCTGGCGTGGCAGGCGCGCGGATCAGACGTGGCCTTCCCTCCGATCACTGTTGAGGCGGCCGAGACCTGTCCCTGCTAGTGTCGCCCAAAAGAGACGCTTCTCATATCCAGTGGTGCGGCGATCTTTTCTTCCGCTGCCCGACATCCCAAGCCTCCAGTTGCGGATCATGCTGGCATTCCCACGGCCAGAGCTCCGCCTGCGTTTCCGACCCGGAGAAGACCATGCTCAACACACCGGATTTGTTGCGACTGATCACAACCGTTTTCATCGCGGTGACCTGCGTGGTCATTGGGGATACGGCGGGCAAACTGCTGACCGTCGGCGGCGTGGATCCCATCATCGTGGCCTGGTCGCGGTTCTTGCTGGCGGCGCTGATGCTTCTTCCCTTCAGCGGACTGACCAGTCGGGAGCTGCCGGCTTTGCTGAACTGGCGTGTCCTGTTGCGGGCGGCATGCATCGTTTGCGGCATTTGCAGCATCCTGACCGCCCTGAGGAGCGAACCGATCGCCAATGTCTTCGGTGCCTTCTTCGTCGGCCCGTTGGTCTCCTATATCCTGGCGATCCTGTTCCTGGGCGAACGGCCATCGATGCAGAGAAGCCTCTTGCTGGCGACCGGATTTGCCGGCGTGATGCTGGTGGTGAAACCCGGTTTCGGCAGCTCTGTCGGCATGATTTTTGCCTTGGCGGCGGGCACATTCTACGGCGCGTATCTGGTGATGACCCGCACCCTGGCGGGAAGTTTCCGACCGCGATTTCTGCTGATCTCGCAACTGCTGATCGGAGCCGTCGTCCTGATGCCCTTTGGCCTGCGTTCTGATTTTCCCGTGCCGGACATGCCCTTGCTCGCGCTTCTTCTGATCAGCGCCGTCGGTTCGGCCGTCGGCAATTATTTACTGGTCATGGCCAGTCGGAAGGCCGAGGCCAGTCTGATCGCACCCTTGGTCTACAGCCAGTTGATTTCAGCGACGGGGCTGGGGATCGTCGTTTTTGGCGATTGGCCCGATCTCGTTTCACTGGCGGGTCTGCTGCTGATCGCCGTGTCCGGGCTGGGGTCGCTTCTGCTTCACCAACGCGCCGGCAAAGCTCGATTGGCAAAGATGGATGCTTAGCATTGCAGTTGCGCTTTAATCCGACATCTGAATCAATGGGATACCATGATTTGGATGAGGTCATGGATGTCGGGATTGGCTGTCGAGGATACTCTGGAGCTTTGGGCTTCGTTGCTTCGGGACGTGACGTCGCGGATGCAGGTGCTGGACGCAGCAGCGCGCCAGCAGCCGGTCCGTCCCCCTGCCCCACCCGATGGAGTCCGAGAAAATCCCGCAGATCGTCCAGGCGCCCCCTGCCCTGCAACCGCCCGACAGCCCATCGGGCCAGCGCCAGCGCCTCCAGATCGACCGAGGCCGGCGCCTCTGCCAGATCGCGGATCAGCACCTCCTGGGGGATGGGCTGGCCTGCGGCCCAGAGCATCGCCTCGACCTCGGTCAGGGCCAGCCGGGTGGATATGCCGGTTCGCAGGGCCTGGCCCAGACCGGAGAGCAGCCCGTCCAGCCGGCCGATGGCCAGGGCGGCCTCGGCCAGC
>NZ_CP025410.1 GCF_002847305.1 Paracoccus tegillarcae
CCCAGGTCTTCGAGAATGAGGCCGAGAATGGCGCGGCATCGTCTTCGTCACTGGCGGCAACGGCCTCGGAAATGCGGTGCATCGCGGCGACCCTGCCGGCCAGTCTCGCCGGCAGCGGGTCTTGGATCAGGCAGAGCGTCAAGCATCGTCATCACCGGCCTCTTCGCGGCGGGCGGCGTGACGCGCCAGCGTCATCTGCCGCCCGCGCGTCGAGTTCCAGGGCCGGCCAAGGCGCGGGCGATGGTAGCGGTGGTCGCGCCGGCCAGATCCATTGCCAGGATTGTGGCGTCTTCCGCAGCGGTGAACTTGCGCACATTGTAGCCGCTGCGGGTGCAGACCATCGGGCCGCGCGAGACCGGCATCTTCCCGCGCGTGTTCGGGCTGTCGGCGCCGAGGCGCAGGCAATGCCAGCTGACGGCACCAACCGACATGTCGAGCCGGCAGGCAATGGCGGCGTGAGACAGGCCGATTTCGCGCAGGTCCGCCGCTTCGGTGAGTTGGTCATCGGTGTATTTGCGCGGGGGCATCAGCTGACGGCCTCCACCAGTTTTTCGCCCTCGAACGAGCAAACCTCATAAATCAGAACTTCCATGCCAAAGCGTTCTACGCGTTGCCGGGCGCGCTTGCGCGCCTCGGTCAGCGTCTCGCAGCGGATCGGCAGGTCGTCGGGATGATCGCGCAGTTCATAGAACATCACTGCGCCCTTACATCCGATGATGCGCGGCCAGGTCGCGCGCGTCGTGATGATGGTCGAGCATGGCCCGGAAATACGTGTGCCGATCACCGCGCCGGGCCGGATCGAACCGGGCCGGCGGGTTGATCTTCTGCGAGGCCGCGCGGATCACGCTGCGGTCACTGGCGCTGATCGGGACATTCAGGCGGCAATAGGCGGAAAAGCTGTGCATGGCGGTCCTCTTTCAAAGGGTGATGCCGGGTTTCAGGTTGCCGTCCCGATCGAGCCAGCCGCGCGCCTCGGCGCAGGACAGGCAGATGCAGGTGCCAATGGGCAGATAGGGATCGATCACCGGCGCGAAATAGGCCCAAGGGTTGAGCCTGCCGCATTTGCGGCAGGACATGACGCTCAGGGGGTGGGGCCGCTCATGCGGCGGCCTGTTCGTCGATCATCCCGGCGGGGGTGGTTCTTATCAGCCAGTCGGCAGCTTTCTGGGCCTCGGTTGCGGCCTTGAAAATCATCCGCTTGTCGTCTTCAGGGCGCGCAACCAGCTTTCGACATAAGCGCTGTCTGCCCGAAATCCGGCGTCACGCCGATCTGCGCGCAGACCATGGCGCTGCCGATCTCCGCCACAAGTTCCTCAATGCGCGTCCGTGCGCCCATTGAACGGCTGAAACGGTCCAGCCGATGCACGGCGCCAGTGCGTGACAGGCTTCATGGGCCAGCGTGGCATAATTCAGTGGCATCATGAAACGTCGCGACAACGGCATATGGATGAAATCGCCTGCACATCATAGAAGGCTTTCCGGCCGCTCGGTGCTGCGCCGCGCGATGCCGGTTGCATCAAAGAAGGCCTCAAGTGCCGGGTCGGTTTCGGTGCAAACTCGCGCGGGCTTCAACGGGCTTGCCCTGAAATTCCTCGGGCAATCCGTCGATCTGATCGGCATTGAAGACACGATAGGCTTTGGCATAGCCGATGGTCTTTTCCTCACCGGTCTCGGATCGGCTTTTCAACGGTGCCGTATTTGACGACGGTGCGGATTTCTCGCCTTGCGGACCTGTGCGCAGCCTCTTGTGCTTGCGGTAGTGAACCAATGGGCTGCGATAACCCTGTTCAGCGGCCTGCGCCATAGCATCAGATGTTGATACCGCGATAAGGTTCGCCGTTGCTGCGGCGGGGAAGGGATGCCGCCCTGATCGCCGGTCCACGCTTTTGCCAGACCGGGTGCCAGCTCGATGCTGGCAATGATCTGGTCGGTGACATGCTGTAAACATCGAATTGGGCATCATGCGCCTCCTGCACGGAGCGCTCTCGGCGCTGACCTCGATGCAGCAATCGGCGCAGGTCTTGTCGTCATAGACGGTGGACAATTCCCACTCTTGCGTCTCAACGTTCAGCGGGCGCAAGCGTCGGCCAGAATGCTCTCACTCGCAATGCGGCAGTTGATGGTGATGGGCTGATGGCTTCACGCGCGGCATGATCGGCCTCCACGTGATCACGACAGTTTCGCCTTCGACGCGATAGTCGATCTTACGCAGCAGCACCTGTTCAATGCCTCACGCGGCACGCCGGATAGGTCGCGGCGATCACGTCAGCAGCTGCGGGCGGTGTCCTCAAATGATAGCCATTGATCGCCATGCGATCAGGCCGGGGGTGTGAACGAGGGATGACGATCCCAAGCGTATTCAGCCATTTGTGGCCTCCTTTTTGCGACGGTCCCGCTTGGTTTTTGCCGTGGTCGGGGTGCATAATGGGCCGGGTTTTCAGAAGAGGACGCGGAACGCGGCCTCTCCTGAAAGCTGCTCCCGCCGAGGCAGGAGGGGACCCGATCAAGGTCGGTCGTAGGGCGAGGGGAGGGGATCACCGGCCTGCACAGAGCCGAAGGCGAAGGAAGGCTGGGGACACCCTCGCCGGTGAAGCGACCGCGCCTTGAACGGGGAACCGGCGTTCCCAAGGCGGCCGCGGCACGCGGCCCAAGAAAAAGCCGGGGCGTTCGGCTTTGCCCGAATCCCGGCTGTGATGGCCTGCGCCTGGCGCGGGCCGCCACCGATCTTGCTGGCCGCAGGCCGTCGCGTGAGCGACTGGATGGAACGGCAAAGGGCGGCTTTCGCCGCCCTGCCGTTCACTCCTGTCGTCGTCCCGTTTCGGAAGGCGACCATATCGACGCGGGAACATTTGTGGCGACCTGGATGGAGGTGATCTCGCCGGCGGCGTTGCGGTTGATGAAGAGGACACCGCAGCTGTCCCAGAAGTTCTGCCTCTTTCTCGCCGGTTTTCACGCGGAGCTTCATGCTTTCGTTGGCCATTTGGTTTTCCTTTCCTGCTTGGCGTTTCGATGAAATTTCTGGGACGGGGCAGGAAGAGCGCCTCAATGGCGAATTTGCCTCGCGAGGAATGGCCGTAGCCAGGGGAAATTCGTCGTTGAAGGCCGCAGTCCGTCCGGCGCGCTGCCCTGTCATATTTCATCGATGAGAAACGCCTTCGCAGAAAGGACGGGTTGGCCACGACAGCAAGCGACTGCGTAACCGTGCGCGAGAAGGACGGTAAGAACGGACCGGGCGCCTGTATCCGGTTCAACCGCAATGCAGCCGGCGCTGCTCATGCGCCCGCCGTCAGTCAGATGAGTTCCTCTGTCGAGTTTTGGCCCTCCGAACTGACGATCGGATTGGAAGTGTAGGCGAAAGCTGCCCCATGATCCGTTGGAACGTGACGGCTGAAGGCAGCCCGCGTCAGCGGGCGTGACCGAATGGGCGAGACGGGCGGGCAGGGCGCCAAGGACCGGCAGTGAATGCTGGCTCGGTACGAGACGGACAGGCGCCGGCCGCAGCCAGCGCATCGCCCCAACAGGCTCGGGTCCGGCCGGGACGGACGGACTAGCGCGCGGTGCCCGCTTGCGGGCAGACGCCCGGAAACACTTTTCGACCCTATTCGTCACCCTATCAATCGGCGAATAAGCCATTGCAAAACGCAACGGTCCCGAAAACAGACGCGGCGTGGCCGCTAACTGCTTGGTACTCAATAGCTCATTGTTCGGTCTTAGAGGTCAAAGTCCAGCGGCCTGGCCTTCAATCCAGAGCGACCAGCAGGCGAATACGCAGACCGCCACGAGGCCGATGGCGTCCGTTTCAGGGTCAGTTCGCGATTTCAGGTTTCTGCGTGATTGTGCTGACGCACGGGATCTTCCTTAAACATCGGGTGCTGGCGTATGGCATCAGCGCGCGTTTCAGGATGAGGCTGCAAAGATAGCTGACGCCGGCGAGGCCGCCGACGCAGATGACATAGAAATGGTGGTGTAAGTCATGATCGGTTCTGGTTATTCCGTGGCTCGACTGCAGATGAACGCACATCTTGCTGTACAGCGCAAGGGATATACATTATTGCATATCCTGAATATTCTCTGAGATATACAATGCCGCTATATTTCGAGACGAGACGGTGAACGATCTGGCCGTGAAGCTGGCCGGCCTGACTGGCCAGAACAAGACGGCTGCGGTCAGGATGGCATTGGAAGATGCATCGACAAGCAGACGAGCGTAAAAACCCTGTCTCAGCGGGTCTCTGCGATCCAGCGCGCGCGCGTCAGCGCGGCTCGGCCCGGATGGTTTTGACGACAAGCCGCTGATGGACGATCTGTCCGGGGTCTTTGATGTTTGTCGATGCCTCGGCCATGGTCGCGATCATCAAGGGTGAGCCGGAAGCCGCAGGCTTCGTGGCCGCGCTTGATGCGCGAGGGGCAAGGTCTTCGTTTCACCGATCTCGCGCTTCGAGCGGTGATTTCGCTGGCCGTCCAGATGGCGCAAAAGCGTGGCGACGAACATATGGCGACCGATGATCACATGGCGGCAGGCGAGCTGGTTAGCGCGCTGCTGGCGGAAGCCGGAGCGCGCGAGGTTCACATCACGGAAAGCATCGGGCAGGCGGCGCGAAGCGCCGCACTTACTATGGCAAGGTAGCGGGCCACCCGGCGAAGCTGAATATGGGCGATTGTTTCGCCTATGCCTGTGCGAAAGCGTATCATGTGCCGTTGCTCTATAAGGGCAACGACTTCAAGCAGACGGATCTGGGGTAACGATGATGGCTTTGCCGATGGAAGGGCGGTTGATCCTGGAAACCGCCGACGGCGCAGAAATCGAACTTGCGGCGGGCGAGGCCAGCGCGTTCTTTACGCGCTGGTGACGCTCGCGCAGACGCCCGTTGCGCCCCATATCACGGTCGCCGCGGTTCGGACGCCACAAGGCGTCGAATTGTGGCGCGGAACGTCAGCCGGTGCGGCTCAATGACGGGCCGCGATGAGGCAGAAGACAGGCTTCGCGGCCCGCGCAAGCTCGGGCCTTATGCGGATCGCGATCTTGATTGCCAGGAAGCCCTGGAAGCTGGCTTGATGGCTTTGGTTGATCGGGCCGAGGCGGCAGGCTGGCTACGGATCGAAGCCTATGCGGCGCTTGTCGAGCTGATCGACCATCAGGCCATGGCGGACCAGGCCAGGGAATTGACGGCAGAGACGATAGACCGTTTGCGAGGGTCAAAGAACTGAGGCCCGCGCCGCCCGGCAACAGCGACCATCAAGACAAACAGGATTTCATGAAACATCTTCTCCTTGCCGCGATAATCGCTGTTGCTGGAACGCCGGCGTTGTCGATCGGCGTCTGCGACGGGCCGAACCGGCACACCTGCGTTGTCGACGGTGATACGGTGTGGTTGGACGGCACAAAATACAGAATGGCTGGCTATGACGCGCCGGAAACAACCACGAATATTTGCGGCGGACAGGCAGAGGTCGATTTGGGACGCCGCGCAACGCGGCGCGTTGTCGAGCTGCTGAACGCGGGCAATATCAGCATCGCCGATCACGGCACGCGCGGCAAATACGGGCGCGGTCTGATTTCGATCTACTCCGGCGGAACGGATATTGGCGACATTCTCATCCGCGAGGGCCTTGCCCGACACTGGCCGCACGGTCGCGAGTTCTGGTGCCGCTGACAGGCGAAGACCGGCTGGCCTTTGGCGTAATGGACACCAATTGACCGGCCAAGCGTGTTCTCTATATGTTCCGACCATGCCCGCGGTTCCGTCCTCCAACAAGTTTGCCAATCGATCGATCAGCGACTGCGCCCGCGACCAGATGCTGATCACGATGCGCTGCAATTGCTGCCGGCGGCAGGTGGTGTTTTGGGCCGAGGATCTGGATCGCGTCCTAGAGGGCAAGTTTCACGAGGCGCACAAGCCGATCTGGCCCTGCTCAAATTGCCGGACGATAGACTATATGCAGATGCGCTGGAGCATTCCGGCAGCCTCGGAAATCGCCGCTGGCTTGACCGTCAGGCGACCAGTCCGGAAGATCACGAAATGGATCTGGCGCGACGAAAGGGCTTAGTCGATGTGTAATCTTTACAGCAACACGACGACGCAAGAGGCGATGCGCCGCATGTTCGACGGCCTGGCAGACCGGGCCGGCAACCTGAAGCCTGGTCGGGTTTACCCCGACCAGATGGGGGCCATCGTGCGGCATGGCGATGGGGCTTTGGAGCTGGTGCAGAGCCGGTGGGGACTGCCATCGCCCAAATTCGCCCTGAAAACCGAACGGGATCCCGGCGTGACGAATGTGCGCAATCTCGGATCGGCTCATTGGCGGCGGTGGCTCGGCCGCGATCATCGCTGTCTGGTGCCGGTGACGGCTTTTGCCGAACCGGCTGGCAAGGGCCGGGCAACCAGTGGTTTGCCCTGGCGGATGAAAGACCGATGTTCTTCGCCGGAATCGAGGTCAGGGACTGGACCTCGGTTCGCAAGGTGAAGGACGGCGAAACGATGGACGATCTCTATGCCTTCCTGACCTGTGACCCGAACGCAGAGGTTAAGCCTGTTCACCCGAAGGCCATGCGGTCATTCTCACGGAACCGGAGGAATGGCGCGCCTGGATGGACGGCATCCCGGCACCGGAGCTTCAACGCCCGCTGGCTGATGGACTGCTGTGCTTGATCGAGGACGACGATCCGAGGGCAAGGACTGATCCGCCGCGCCCATAGGCGCGGCTCGGCGCGAAGCGCACGGGCCTGGCCTGTCCCGGCCCATAGCGGGGCCGGCCAGGGCAACCCGCCGACCGCGCGACAAAAAAAGACCCCGCGACGCGCGCGGGCCAGTTGAACCTTCGTCGCAGAAGGAAAGGGTCAGCGGGCGCACTGTTCTGGGTCTAATCCGTTCGCGCCCGTGTAGGTCGATGATCCAGCCAGCGCCATCGGGACGGATGGTCATAGATCGATCCTCCATGAAGGACGGGGCGCGCGACTTGCGCGCGCCCCGCTTCGGTCACTCCATCCCCTCGGGCACCCACGCGGCGATCCGGGCTTCCTGTGCCTCGGTCAGTCCGTGGGCCTTTCGGGTGGATGGGTCCGCAAACAGCTTTTCCAGCTTCTCGGCCTTCTCGCCTTTTTCAGCTTGGCGAAGGTGGTGGCGGTCGGGTGCGCGTCTTTCAGGTCCAGCAGATCGCGCCACAACTCGTTGAGGTAGGGGCCTCCGACACGGCTGAAGAAATTCGCTGCCGTGGGGGTCCAGACTCGCGGATCGCGGGTTTGGCGTCCTTGTCGACCAGTGCGCGCAGTTCGTCGGAACCGCCGCGATATTGGGCCGCAAGGAACCGGGCCAACTCGCCGCGAACGTGATCCTCGCCCTTCTTGCGGAAGGCGCGGAAGGATTTGGCCAAGTCTTTGCCATACATGTCGGGCGGGTACCGTTGGTCAGACGATCATCCAGCGCATAGCCTTCCGCTGCCGTTGTCGGCCAGTTCGGCACGTCCTCGGTCGAAAGCCCGAACGGCTTCTGCCAGTGCAGATCATGGCTCAACTGATAGGCCAGAAGGGCGATCAGCAGGTCAGGATCGCGCAAGACAGCATGTTGACGCGCACCGGCGGCAACCCGGTTCAGATCGTCGCGCAAGGCATTGCTGATGGGCGATTTCGGCGCGGCATCGGTGCTTCCGGTCTGTCCGCGCGATGCCGCGTGGCCGGTCAGAACCTCCGCCGCGATGGCGGCTTCGCGATCCTCGGGCGGACATAGGCAGCTTGCACGGTCAATTGCCCTGCGCGGTCCACAAAGATGAACAACCCGGCATGATCGCGCTGCGAGGCGGTGAAATCACCCGCATTGATCGCTTCCAGCGCGTCCAGTTCAGCCTGACCTGCTTCATCCAGCACGTCCCCTCCGCCAGTTCCGCCAGTTCGTCATAGCGGGCGGCCTGTTCCTCTGTCAGATCGCCCTCGACGCGATAGATGCGGTCCAGTTTCGACGTGACCTCATAGGCGATATACTGGTCGCCGGTCGTCTCGACCCATTTCCAGCCATGACCGAGCAATTCGGCGTCCATGGCAAGCTTTTCGGCAAAGAGGCGGTCCAGCAACTCGGCATCGGCCAGAAAGACCTGATCCGCGAACAGATCGCGGGTCAAATGGCCGCCCGCGCCCTCATAGGCGTCCAGCCCCACATAGGCGACACGGCGATCAGATTTGCCGATGGTGTCGGGCTGCAACATCTGTTTCAGCCGCGCCACGGAATAATCTTCGCCGCGCACCCGGTCCAGCACGTCGAGCGCAAGGGCTTCGCTTTGGGCCACGGTGAAGCATTCCGCTGCACCAAGGGTGATTTCACCGGCTTTCAGCGCGTCCAGCACCGGAACCGGCAGGGCTGCAAGGGCAAGGCGGCGATAGACGTGCTTTTCGGTCTGACCGAACACGCGGGCGATGGCCGGGACGGTGCTGCCGCTGTCCGCCATCCGGCCATAGGCGCGAATTTCGTCGGCGGGGTGCAGGGCTTCGCGGGCGGTGTTTTCGATGCTGGCCCATGCCCGTGCGGTAGCTTCATCAGGGGCGATCCGCACCGGGATTTCAGCCAGACCGATAGCGGCCATGTCCTCGGCCGGCAGTTCCGTCATCGCCAGCAGGCGACGGCCACCGGCGACGATGCCGACCTTGCCGTCCTCGTCCAGATGACCGGCAAGGTTCTGGATCAGCCCCGCAACCTTGATGCTTTCGGCCAGCAGCCGCAGGCCATCCCAATCGCTGCCGGTGCGGGTGCGTGGGTTCATGGGCGAGACATAGAGGCGATCCAGCGGGAAATACTGGATCGGGGCCTTGTCGATAGCACTCTGTTTCATGGTTCATATCCTTGTTTGCGACGTTGTTTTGTGGTATCGGTGCCCCGGCTCTTATGGGCCGAGGCGAGGGGGCTTAGATGACCCCGTGCTGGATCAGGAAGGCGCGGCCGATCTTCGCGGAATGTCCGCCCTTCCTGATGAGCGCCCACGCTTCGGTGATGCGGCTCTCAAGCCATTCGTTCGTTGTTCTCACCTCCTTTCGCTTTCGGGTGGTCGGGGGGACGTTGGCCGTCCCTCCCTTCCTTGAGCCTGCTCGACAGGCTCGGCCTCGGCCCGACCGGAGCAAATCAGGCCGAACTCGGGATCAGTATTCAGAGGGCAGAAGGATGGTCAGAACGCGGGTGGTCCGGTCCAGATTGGCCGGTTCGCTGGACCCGTATTCACAAGCCTCGTCATAGAGATCGATCTTGAAATAGATGCGGGTTCCTTCGACGTTCAGGATGGCAAAGTCCCGTGCGCCGAAGGGGTCATTGTCCTCGGAAAAATCGGTGAACATCGACACCGATAGCAGGCAGAGGCTGACAAAGGCCGGGCCTTTGGCGTTGATGCCCGGCGTCAGCATGACGCGGGCCTTCATGCCTTTCGGCGTGGCGATCAGCAGGCCAAGGCGCAGCAGATCGTTCTGTTTTGCAATGGTGGCGGTTTCCACGGTCGGGAAATCGCGGCACTTGCCGACAGCGCGGCAGTTCGGGCATTGGCAGGGCTGTTCTGCGGCCTCGATCCGGTGCGAACAGGCGGCACAAACATAGATCAGCTTCGTATCGGCAAGCATGGTCGATTTCCTTTTTGCGACGGTCCCGCCTTGGTCTTTGCCGTGGTCGGGGTGCCCATAATGGGCCGGGTTTTCAGAAGAGGACGCGGGAACCGCGCGCCTCTCCTGAAAGCCTGGCTCCCGCCGAGGGCAGGAGGGGGACCCGATCAAGGGTCGGCCGTAGGGGCGAGGGGAGGGGGATCACCCGGCCTGCACGGAGCCGAAGGCGAAGGAAGGCCGGGGACACCCCTCGCCCCGTCAAGCGTCCGCGCCCTTGAACGGGGGAACCGGCGGTTCCCAAGGCGGCCGCGGCCACGCGGCCAAAAGCAAAAGCCGGGGCGTTCGGCTTCGTCCGAATCCCCCGGCTGTCGTGGCCTGCGCCCTGGCGCGGGCCTCAATAGGTTCTTCATCTGCGCGAGAGGTTCAGGTTGTCCACAGGCTGACGCTCGATCCGTGATCGTCTCGCTTTCAGCCTGCAAGGCCCTGCGCTGCGCTCCGGGCTGGACAACCTGCCGGCATCGCCGCGCCCGCGACAGGGATTGTCACCCGAAGGGCCGAGACCCGCGTTGCGGGGCTCGGGCGAAGGGCGGGCCATGCCCGACCGCAGCTAAAGCCCGGTCCCGGCAAGGCCGGGGGTCGCCACAGGAAATTTCATGTATAAACTCAGTGTCATCAAGTTGCGAAGCGAGATCATGAAATATCTGCCGATGCTCGGCGGAACACAGTTTGCCATCTGGCTCGGATGGGCGAACCGCTATCGCCCGCGCCGAACACCAGCAGGTGACGACCAGCGACGACAGACATGAAGGGCGATCAGACGCGCCCTGGCCCGCCGCGGCACCGCTGTCCTGCGCGCTTCTCGCGGCTCTGATTCTCTGGCCGGCTGCTTGCCATCCGGCGCAGCTGAATATGGGCGATGCGCTGTCCTATGCCTGCGTCAGGGCCGAACAGGTTCCGCTGCTCTACAAGGGACGGGATTTCAGCGAAACGGTGGCTTAGTCCCAGATCAATCGTGAATTACGGATACCCCGTTTTAATCGTGGACCGGCTTCCGTCAGGCAGCAGGCACAGTGTCCGGTCGGCAAAGAGGTCAGAAACGACCTGCATTTCACCCTCCTGCTGACGGCATTCATCGGCGGTCAGGTGATTTGCCCGCCTCGCCTCTGCTTGTGCTTTGGCGTTCTGCACCATCATGAGGCCAACAATAGTTCCGAGAAAAATCATGGTGCCCGCTCCGAACATCATGGAAACCCCGCCAATGCCCATCCTATCCGATGAGTAGCTCCAAACACCGAAGCCAATGACGGCAAAGCCCATGATAGCGGATGCGATAAAAAGTGGGTCTGAAATGATACTTTCCATTTGATCCTCATTGTGTGTGGGATACTGCCCGAGATTCTGCGAAACGGTGGCTTAGTCCCAGATCAATCGTGAATTACGGATACCCATTTTTTCTAGCCTCGCTCGTGCAAAAAGCAGGAGTGGTGTAACCTCGTTCAGTTCTTCGAACGGCTCGTATTTTTTAGGCCGGCGCATCATCAGCTTGAATTTTTTCCATCTACGCATTGTCAGGTTAATTTTCCTGATCGGCCCGTTCGATCATATTGATTGTAGCTCGCGCGGACTTTCGTAACCCCAGGCTGTGGCTTTCGTCCGTAACGCACCGGCGCGCCGCCTCGACAAAGGATGGCAGCGCCGGATCGTCCAGACGCAGGCTGACATGCTTGCTGGTCCTCGTCTGCGGCGCCGGCACGCCGCCATGTTGCGCTTGAAAGTCATAGAATGCAGGCGGAACCCGGACAGCTTTAGGCGCGATCTCGTCTTCATGAACGACCGGCTCGATACCGGACTGCTGAACAGCCTCGATGATTATTTCAGTGAGTGATCTTCCGCTACGTTCCGCCTCACGCTCCAAGCCCCGTCTCAACGGGATCGGCATCCTTATGGGTAAAATAGGCGTTGCCATTGAAAGATGCCTCTTGTTGCGACAATCAATGTATATACATTCAACAGCGCAAACAAGCGCATTCGCGTCTTAGTTGCGCTGCAATTTCCGCCAGTCTTTGGGCAATGTGAACTGGCCTGCCCAGAGACCCGATCTGCTCGCCCTGGCGGCGCGTTGTGCTTCGGCATATGCGTGGTTGCGGTCGAAATACGGAACCGCCCATCCGTTGCGGACGAGCCATTCGCCCAGGTCTCGGCCGTGTGCTGTGCATCTTGCCAGCCAGCGCCAATACCTATCTTGGCCCTCGGTCCTGCATGATACTGGTCCAGCTCCAAGATGATCCGCAAGCATGTGGGCAGCTCTCTGGCCGCATCGCCATCGTCGGCCCGAAGGGCTGTAGCAGACCTGCCCGGCTTCAGGGGCATCGACGCCAGAAATCCTTATCCTCTGGGAACGGATCTCGATTGTGTCGCCGTCGATCACGCTGGCCCGGCCGGCGACATGACCGGCAATTACCGGCGTGGCGAACTGGAACGCAACCACAGCCATCAGCACCAGGCCGTGTCTCACGGCTCTGCCCTTGATCGCTCAACAAGACCTATAAGCGACCCGGAAAGGTTAAACTGTCCGGCAAGCTGCAACCGCGTGAACGCGCGAAGTGCTCCCCCTGGGCTGTGGATAGGGTGCGTCGGATGATTTCGGTTCGCGTCGATGATCAAGACCGCCAATGCCGCGCGCATCGAGCCGAATACCTGCAAGGCTTCTTCCCAAGCTGAAGCATTGATGCCCAGGTCAGGTAGGAGCATGATCGCAACGCTTCGCAGATGCCTGTCTGTCATCTGTTCCCCAACAGGGCAAATGGCATCGAGACAGAACCGGAAATTCTGGCCGGCAATGGATCTGATCTTCTCGGGGGTCAGCCAGGACAGATCGTCGGGATTGCCAGCAGGACTTAAGCCGCCGATACTTTTTTCTCTGCATTCTGCGCCGCTAGGCGCAGACTTAAGGAAATCGTTGTCGGCCCGATGGCGGGCCGGGTCAAAGCCCTGGCTTTCCAGCGCATCGGCCAGCGCCAGAACCATGCCGCCGGCACCGGCGGCGGGTTCCGACACGGTGATGAATCCCTGCGCCTCGATCTGTGCGGGTGCATCGCCAAGGCTCATTTCGGCCATCAGGCGACTGATCTCATAGGGCGTGAAAAACTGCCCGAGACCAGCATCTAGCGCGCCGATCTCGGCGGCGACCTGGCCGAAGAAGTCGAGGCCGCCGCCGGCAATGGCCTCGATGGCGATGGCCATCATTTCGGGCATCCGGCGTATATCGTCCTTGTTCGGAAACCTGCCGACGCAATCCATATACTCGGCTTCCAGCCGGTCCTGTTGATCGGCAAAGGGTGAGGCACGCTTGGCGAGGGCGCAATAGGCCATTTCACAGAACAGGCGGAAGATCTCGGTGCGGGTTTTCGAGCGATCGAATTGGTCGAGCGCGCGCACGAATGCGGTCACGGCGGGATGGGCCATGTCAAATTCCTTGTCGGGATGTGGGTGCCGCCGCGCCATAAGGCGCGGCGCGGCTGCGTCAGATGTGTGTCCAGTCGCGGGACATGATGTTGCTGACGGAATAGCGCCCGCCGTTTTCGGTGCTGATGAACACGGTCCGGTTGCTGCGTCCCCATTTTTCCCGCGCGATGCGGAAGGTCTGCAGCTCGGCTCCGTCCGAAAACCGCAAGGGTGTCGCCAGACGGATCACGTCGCCCGACTTCAGGCGGCGACCAGAGCGCGCGGCATGGGCACGGCACCGCATCCGCCAATCGAGGGCAAATTCGGCGCTGGTCGGCGACAGCAGGTCCAGCAGCTTCGCGGGGGCCTCGGCCTGATTGGGACCGCTGGTTTCGTCCATGTCCTTGTAACCCCATTCGCCCTTACGGCTCGTGGTTAGGAACACAGCAGCGAAAGTATATCCGCCTGTGGCGTCAGTCTCGAAATACCCGGTTGGGTCGCGCCCGGTGTCCAACCGGCCGACGGCGGGCTCGGCGCGGACCGCCGCATACCAGACCGCGCCCCTGCGGCTGATCAGGACGGGGAAACCCCGCCCTGTCTCATTGTTCCAGGTGCAGAGCCGGGCGATTTCATCGCGGATGATTGCGGGGGTGTCGGGATAGATGAGCCAGCCCATATCAGCCCCTCCGCGCGTTGAGGGCGATCAGGATCAGGTCGCGCAGTTCTTCCAGTGGATGCGCATCAGCGTCATCCACGCGCGCGGCGGGGTCATTCTGATCGGGGATTTCATCCAGAATGCGCTGTGCCAGCAGGTCGACCAGATCGGGCAGACGGGTATTGGCATAGGCATGGGACAGGTCGCGATACTCGATCAGTTCTCCGGTCAGGTCCACGATCCGGGCAAGGGCTTCGCCGATCTCGCCCAAAGGGGCATCATGGACGATCTGCCATTCCTCCGCGTCCCGGTGAAAACCATAGACCGACCAGAAATCATGCTCGCCGGGATTGCAAACTTCGATGCTGCCGCCCATGTCGCGAACAGGTGACACGCAAAAGCCCGTGAAATCAAAAATGGTCGTGCCACGCGGCAGGCCGTTGAAGCTTTGGCCAAGAGCGGCTTGGTCGATCTGTTGACCAGCGCGGCGATACTGAACGGCACTGATCCATTTTCCAGCTTCGGATGCTTTGGCGCGGAGATCGTCCAGCGTGAAGGTGCCGAGATATTCGCCGGTCACATCGAACGCGGCCCAGAGATTGAGCCAACGACCCTCGTTGCGCGTCAGGCCATCAAAGTTGTGAAACATGGTCGATTTCCTTTTTTGCGACGGTCCCGCCTTGGTCTCTGCCGTGGTCGGGGTGCCCATAATGGGCCGGGGTTTCAGAAGAGGACGCGGAACGCGCGCCTCTCCTGAAAGCCTGGCTCCCGCCGAGGGCAGGAGGGGGACCCGATCAAGGGTCGGTCGTAGGGGCGAGGGGAGGGGGATCACCCGGCCTGCACAGAGCCGAAGGCGAAGGAAGGCTGGGGACACCCCTCGCCGCGTGAAGCGACCGCGCCCTTGAACGGGGGAACCGGCGGTTCCCTGAACGGCCGCGGCCACGCGGCCCAACGAAAATGTGGATTGCCACCGAAGTCTTCCTCAGGTGGCCACTATTCTTCCTTTGTGGCGTGATCTGCTGGACCTGATCGCGGGGCGCACACGAGTTCGCTGTGGCCGCGGCGTCGGCATGGGATGGACGCCCGTGCGTCATTGAGGTTGTGTAGCGCGGATCGACACGAACGGCCCAGAGCTGCCGTTCGCCAGAGTGGCCATCGCCGCAGCGCGGCTTCCCCATACCTGACCTTCGTGGCACCGTGCAGCATCGTTCAGGGCTTCAAGGTCAGCAATGCGGGACGAAGTGAGCTTTCGCTGCAGCTACGCTAAGGTCTGCTTCCCTCGCAAACCAGCCGGTGACGCACCGCCGGTAAAGGAGCCAAGGTACGTCTGTAGGACAGATCGGAATGAACCCCACTTGTCTTTTTTCTAAGTTCCTTAGGACACGAACATGACAGAAATCAAACATGGTCTGCCTTCGGGCATGGAGAGCGCCGCCGCACAGCTCTATTGGGAAGCTTTTGGCGGAAAATTGGGCAAGCTTCTTGGGCCGAGCCAGCGCGGCGAACGCTTTTTTTGCGAAACGATCAACCGATCCTCCATTATTGCCGCCACGCAAGATGGAGAACTTCTTGGGATTGTCGCCTTCAAATCAGATGGAGAGGGATTTTCCCGCGCAGGGGTAAAGGACCTCTTTCGACACTATGGAATTGGAGCAATTTGGCGTCTTATTCCACTTGCAATGCTGGAACGATCTTCCGCAGCAGATACGTTGCAAATGGACGGAGTTTGCGTCAGCGCTTCGGCGCGTGGGAAGGGCGTTGGCTCGGCTCTTTTTGACGCTCTCTTCACCTATGCCCACGAGCGCGACTATCGCTACATCACGCTGGACGTTATTGACACAAACCCACGCGCTAAAGCCCTTTACGAACGACTTGGTTTTGAGGCGACGAAAACCGAAGGCACCTCTTTTCTGAAGCCGCTCCTTGGTTTTTCCTACGCCACTAAAATGCGACGCGCGCTCTGACCTGGTCCTCAAGACGTATGACTAAGAGCTTTGGAAGGCGCCCGAAAGCATATTTTGAAGCCAAGGAATTTGAAGCGCTCGCTTTTGCCCAAAGGGGACTTTAGCTGCGTTACAGAATATCGGTTAGTAAGGGCTCGGAGCAGACATGCGGCGCAGCAGCGGGTCGAACAGCCGGCAGGCATCAGCGGACGTCGCTCCCGGCCCGAACCTGCCGTTCGCCTGTGCCACCAACGCCGTGGCGCGGCTTCCCCAAACCGGCCATCTGTGGCACCGCGCAGCATAGTCCAGAGCCCCAAGGTCGGCAGTGCGGACGAAACGGACCTTCGTTTTCTCATGACTAATGTCCGCTGAGCCAATTCAACCGCAGAAAACCTTCATGCGTTTTGGCCGTGGGCTACCTTAATGAGTGCCAGTTGCTCTGTCGTTGGGCCACCCTCGCCAACATGAAATTGCGACTTGATCCTTGCACTGCCAAAGCTGGAAGACGGCAACAAGTCCGGCCCGGAAGGTGGCAAAGCAAGTCCACAGCGCAGGCCGTACTCTCCGGATGGCGCAACGATCATGAACTGCGTCTTCGCGCGATACCCCACATATGTTTTGCACGGCACGCGTTCGGTTCCTGGCAGCTCGGCGGCTTTGGTGTCTATCGCCTCAAAAAGGCGTTGTGCGCCGGGTTTTCCTTCGAAGAGTGCTGTAACAAGATCATCCGTCGCCTCGTATTCGTTGCCTGATGCGGCTTCCTTGATGATCGCGACGGCGGTGTAATGCCCAAGTCCGTGGGTAGCCTTAAGATGGGCCACCAGATCCTTATCGTTTCTCTCGCAGCGCTCTTCGGTGACGACCTCGCGCCAGTGATCGAAGGTGTGGCCCGTCTTGGTCTTCAAGTTGCCAATGATCCGATCATGCATTTCTCTCGGTGAGAGTGCCATCACACTGCCTCCACCGCCATACCGTCAATCGCGGTCGGCAGCTTCTTTCCAATGATGGTTTTCCAGCCCTGACCCAAAATGATGCGCGGGATGATGTTGGAAACTTTGAACCCTTCCTGAACAAGCTGCACTTCTGTGCCCGCCTCAAGCGGCGACAGGAAAATTGTCACCTTGGTGTCGATTCCGCCGCCTTTCCAAGAGAACGCCAATCGACTTTGCGGTTCTAGATCCAGCACCTTGCAGTCGACGATGCCGTCGAAGCCCGGCGCAGGTTTCGTGAGGAACTGAAACTGGTGGCCAACTTTGGGTCGAAAGTCGTTTGGCATCAGCCATTTCTCAATGTGCTGGCTGTCTGTCAAAGCGGCCCAGACCATCTCCTGCGGATAGGCCAAGCGGCGCGTCACGTGTATCGTTTTCATGGCCGAAGCCTCCTTCAGTTCTTCTGTTTGTTAAGGTGACTTTCCAAGGCGTCGAACGCCCCAGCCCACTGGTTGCGAAACGGGTCCAGCCAATCATCGAGCAGCAGTAATTGTCCGACCTCGACCGCGTAGTACCTGTTGCGTCCGACCTTTCGGTCGCGAACGAGGCCTGCATCCTTAAGAACGGCGAGATGTTGGGAGACCGCCGACTGTGAAATATCGGTGCGAGCCGTCAGGTCACTGACCGTACGATCTTCATCAATCATCGCGGCAAGCATATCCCTTCTGACAGAGACGGAGAGGGCACGGAAGATATCATCGAAGTTCGACATGGAAACCCATTAGTTGTAGCTTATGGATTAATGCATTAGTGATGGCTAATTCGTCAACAGTTTTTTTCTACCTAAGTCTTGGTGGCCAGCAGATGAGAGAGCGCCAAAGCAGCCGTTCGTGCACCGCGCAGCATCAAGTAAATTGGGCTCGAAGCGGACATGCGGCGGTGCGGCATGCACCTCGCCCTGGCACGCCAAGCCTGCGGACGGTGACGGCCCAAAGCGGACCTTCATCCCGACGCCGAGCGCCGCGTTGCAGCTTCTCCAGACCTGCCATCCGCTGCGGGTGCTCGATTTCTTTAGTGTCTGAGGTCCGCACTGCGGACCTTCCTGCCGTTCGCTACGGGCGCAGCATCACAACCCTAGTCTGAGGCAAGATCGGCCGCAGGGTGGGAAGCGGTCATTCGCTGCAAGCGCGACATAGTACCGCGCAACCTGTGTAACAGACGCGCAGAATCTGATTTATTTTAGGATGACTTGAGAGACAACAGTGCTGTGTACGATTGCGAGACGACCGAGATGGGTGAGGCAAAGAAAAAGCAGCAACGGCATAGGAGAGTTATGCAAGCGGCCAATGGGTGTATCTATTGCGCAGGGCGTCGGCGCGCGGAGCAGGTCGATCACATGCCGCCACGCATGATGTTTCGGTTGGGCCAGCGCCCAAAAGGACTGGAATTTCCCAGTTGTGGCCCGTGCAACCAAGGTACCAGCCGCCTCGACGTCGCCGCATCATTTATGGCACGCACTTTCCCGGGAATCGCTACATCCGCCGACAGTGCGGAATGGGACAAGGTCATGAGCGAAGTGCATCGCGTTGCTCCGGACCTCCTTCGCGAGATGTGGATACCGCCGCACGAAATGCGCCAAGCAATGTGGAGCGAGGGAATATTCGACCGCAATTTTGCTGCATTCCGGGCCGACGGCCCAATCATGGGTGCATATATGCAGGCATTCGCGGCCAAGATTGGTTTCGCTTTGCACTACGAGGCCACCGGGAATTTCGTGCCCCCGGAGGGCCGAGTGCAGGTGCGATGGTTCACAAGCTCGGAGGTGTATGGCGGTCGTCTGCCCCCCAGCCTATTCGCCAGTATTGGGACGCCCCGCATCATGCAGCAGGGCAAGATCACTTCGCAGGGCAACTTCGAGTACGGCTGGGGCACCTATTTAGAGAGCCCCGATGTGCCGCTCTACTACGCCAGGGTCCGAGAGGCGTTTGCGGCCGCGGCTTTCGTCGTTCTGGATGAGGGATCGCTGCCTTTTCCTGAGGGAGAACTTGCGACCTTCGCTCCTGGAGATCTTGTAATGCCGCTCTCGGACCGGATCACGGCAGGGTAGGAGAACAAAATGAACCAGCCGACCGAAACCTCGGGCCAGCTGTTCGTGATCGTCATCGACGAGACTTACGGTGGTGACGAGGAAACTTGGGAGGCCGATAGCGAACGGTATCGGCGACAGCTGGAACAGGAGTTCGAAGCGGTCTTTCAGGAGGTCAACGTCGGACCCGGGGCTGACATACCAGCCTTCCTGACCGAGGTGATCAACGCGAGAGTGCCGCTCTGGAGCGCTGCATTGGTCACGTTCTTCGCCGGCAAGAGGATCAAAGAGAACCTGGACGCTTGGACGGAGATGGCCTACGCCCTCCGTCGCTTCTTCGCCCGCCCCATCATTTTGGCGCGCCACGGCGCTGCAGTTCTCGCTTTGGAAGCAGTTTTCGATGAGTTGGGAGGCATGCCCAAGGTGGTCCGGCTTGTCCGCTATCGAGCCGGGCACCTGGAGGAGGATGGTTCACCCGCCCAAGCCGACCTCGGCGATGGAATAGAAGAGAATCCGCCAACCCTCAACTTGGGTTATGTGGTTCACCTCTTTGAGATCGAGGCGGACGGGGTATTTTTTCGTGTGTCGGTGGACGGCAAACGGGCACAAGTCTGGCGCAGCGCCTGATCTTGGAGGTCTGCCAGTCTGGGCCGGGTCTACCCTATCGGTCCCACCATCCGTCGAGGATGCCTTTGAGCTGGGTGATCCGATCACGGACCAAAGAGGCCTTCTCGCCGGCCCAGAGAAGCGGATACATCGAACCGCCCTCGACCTGCGAGGCGAGGAGACCGGCGTGTCTGTTTGCAAAATCGGCCCAAGCTGCTTGCAATTCTTGAAGAGCATCACCATCGATTCTAGGGAGGGCAGCTACTTTCCTCAAAATTGCCTCTAGCTCTTCCTCCTCACGGCGCAGGTCTTCGCCGGCAACTATGTTCATCCCGCTTTGCGTCTGAGGAACCGAGCCGCGGAGAACGTCGATTACGGACCAATCCGTTGCCTCGACAAACGTACTGGTGGCATCGATGAGGTCTGAAAGCTCCTTGGAGTCAAAGACAGTCCCGGTAGGAAGCTCGTGGGTTAGTACGTGGCGGACCTCGAAGAGTCGGGCGAGAGAAGTCATCATCACATCGTAATCGGCGACGATGGGGGGCAGAGGCCATTCATCCATTTCCTCTGTCCAGCGCGGATGGACCGTCTGTAGCCTGCCCGCAAATCCGCCGACCAGGGTATCCAAGATGTTCATGATTCCATCGACGCCACTGAGGGATACAGTATGGGCGACGAAATCTCCGATGGTCAGCTCGCGCCGGTCGACATGGGCAGCGAATGCGAGGTCGATCTTGGTGCCTTTGACGAGTTTCTCAGCACGCTCGAAGATGGCCTCGTCCCCGTCGACAAGCTCAGCGATCACTTCGCGCAGGAAAACCTCTAGAATCGTGACCAGTCGGATAGGCGCGAACTGAAGATGCAGGGGCGCGATCCCGGTAATGGCGTCAACCTCGGCGCGCAGCGCGTTGATTTGGCCGACCAATTCAGTGCCGAGGCGGCGATGCTCGCCGCGGCGGACGTTCCGGTCGATGATTTGCTGATAGGACGAGCGTCGCATGGTTGTCGAAGTATAGCCTGTGAAAGCGGATTTCTACACTCCTTCAGCACAAGCCAGCAAGTTCCCCACTTCCGACCTTCATAATGGCTTCTCTCGTACTTGCGGAAAATGGCTGCTTCGGTGAGCTGCGAGGTAGTGCTAGCGCGAAAAGTAAACGTCCGCTTTGGGGCGGCTCTTCTTGCTGCGACTGCAATCGCTGCTGGACGGTCGAATGTCGGTGATGGGCTCTTCGCGTCGATCTGCCGCCATGTGCAACGCGAGCGGTGCTGGGCTGCCTCTGACCCGCGCTCCCGGCCCAAAACGGTAAGTCGGCCGCAGCGCTAAGTGCTTAGATACAACTTACCTAAGGGGTAAGTAGCGGTCAATGTATGGACAACGCTACGCCCCGTTTGGCGATTTCAAACGCAATGCCGCGCAAGCCCATTCCAAATAGCGCTTTGAAGTACCTTCTAGGTATGTGAGTGGATCAATTTCGGATAAGACTATGTCCCGTGGCACCGTGAACTTGATTTGGTGACTAAGCAAGCAGCCGATAACATAGTCGTCAAATTCATCTTCGTGAAATTGACACGCAGCAAGCCCAAAATGTTCATTCAACAATGGATCAATATTTGAATATATAAAGTTCAAACACTCAGATTGCGTATCGGCGTCTCCATCATCGACAAAGTGCTGAATCTGATTTCGAAGTGCCGCAATCCGTCGATAACTAGCTATGTTCGGAATTTTAATTCCTGATGTGGCCCACAGTATGCTCGGCAACATCGAAAAATCGTGCGTTCGGCCATTCTTGAGAAGCCAGTTCAAATCAACTGCATCATTTGTTGTTTTTTCTCCAATATTCTTAAAAAGCAGCAAAGGATGCTCTTTAGCTATCAATGCCTTAAGAGTGAGTTCTCCCGCGTGAGCTGCCGCCAAAGGCGCGAGTGATTTCCGGTGCTCCATTCCAGGATCAAAATAGACGGCATCGGTGTTTGCCCTTGTCAGAGCATCAGTCGCAAGCCTAAGAATTCTTGTAGATATATCCCTCAAACTTTCGTGCATGATGTCATCACTTTTAACCGAGCACTTGCGGGTGAATGAAAATCAAGAGAGGTTGAGAGAAGAATTGAGATTTTTCGAGCACCGGACTCTTGTTGCGCAACATTGCCGGCACGATCACTTGCGTGCTTGCTTTAGTATCAATCATCTAGAAGAACCTTGCTGAAGGCCTGATTCCGTTTCTTCGCCATAGAAACCAAGGTGTCGTAACCAAACGCCTGAATGAAAATTTCGCCATTGTCGAAATACTGCGTCCAAATCTTGGGATCATGAGGATTCTGAAAATTGTGGCGCTTTAGAACTTTGATCAGGGTTGGGGTCAAATCAGCGATAATGAAAGCGCTACGGCGGGCAACTCGTTCGAACGACATATGGCCACCATCAGTTCTGGTGATGCCTCCCGCCCCGACTGCCTTTTCCAAAGTGTCGATGACCTGCGTTACCGGGTCCGACTTTGCTGGCCCAAAGCTGTAGTCATTACGGCTAGGCTTCTTGAACTCAACGATAGTCAGGGTAGTGCCATCTTCGTCGCCTAGCACCATCGTATCGTCGTAGAACAAGAGGTCAGTGACTTTGTCACCTTTCTTTCTTCCCCCTCCGTGCATCGTTCGGTCACTCGACACATACGGCAAGAAAGCGAGAGCATCGTCAATCAACCAAAGATTATGCTGGAAATATTCAACATTCACGCTGTCGCTAAATCGGCGAAAGATCAGGGAGTGAACCTCATCCTCAGCACCACGTGTTTTAGCGTCATCGAATTTTCGAGCGGCGTCGAGCAGCTCAATAATGCTCTTCCGATGAATGACATACTCGGCGAGCGCCTCTTTTTTTCCAGCATCAATGCGGCTCGCCAAATCCTTTATCTTGTCGGCATATGATGCTGGGTCATTGGCCGCCTCAGTGATCTGCTTGAGCAAATCGCCGGTGTTTCGGTAACGGGACAGCGCGAGGTCTTGAACAAATTCTTCCGGCCCCCAGTGGTTGGGTTTCTTTGCAACATACTCGGAAAGAGATTGCCCCTTGAGGCCCAAGCGGAGAATCGGATTTTCATGCAGAGCCACATTGAGTTTCTGAGCCTGTCCGGTCTTAATCTTTTCGATTTGCTGTTTCTCGCGGTCCTGAATCTTCTCGCAGACAATTCCTACAATTTCTTCAATCGCTTTTGGCGGAAGGTCCAGGCTAGTGCGAGAGTCGTTCAAACGCGTTTCAAAAGCTTCGCCTCGAACAACGGCCACAATGATAAACTTGCTATCGTCCTTGTCTACGAAATGTGTGGCGCCTAGCTTGTTTGAAAGGTCGCGGGGGTGTCCAACAATTCGATCCGCCGCCGCGAAAAGTAGACTATGGCTTTTGAACTGTCTTGTTTTGGGGATCTTTGTCAGTGTGTAATTCAGGGAGCACGTTACACCCTCAATAGTAGTGTCGATCTGGCCTGCAGCGTGTTCAACGAACACTGCCTTGAAATAGCTGGTGATGTTTTCCGGTTCATCATCGTCGAACTGAAGAAAAATCTCAGGCAGCCCGCGATACAGAAAATATGGCAGGAAGTGCGAGCCGATTTGGTCCTTCACATCCTGCTTTGATAGTGAGCCAATGAGTTCGAACCAATCTTTCAGAGGTTCATCCAGTTCGACACACATGCCACACCCTGAGAATTCAGGTTTGCCATCATGGAAGATGATCTCCTCATCTTGGGAAATGTCAAAACGGAAGGTCCTTGTTTCCTCTATAGTGGCGATCTCAAAGCGACTAGAATAGTGAATCCGAGAGAATACTTTGAAGGCAATGAAGCGCCCGAAGCCGCGCCCGCGCTTGCTAAGTTTATACCCGCTGAAAGGTGTCCGAAACGATTTATAGTTTTCCTCATTCAAGCCAACGCCATTATCTGTGACGCTAATCAGTATCTTTTTAGGATCGTTTAGGCTTTCAAATTTGACGAGAATTTTCCCCTTGCGAGATGCTTGATCATTGAAACGCTGCTCGATTCCATCCATCGAGTTCGAAAGCGCTTCGAAAACGGGCAACAGGAAGCCTTGCACGTTGACAGATAAATTGGTGCGTTCGAGAACTGCCAGCATGTCGGGCTTGATCAAGGTATCTGCATCATGCCCTAGCACTTTGTTACCATCCATCATGTTTCCCTAATGCGTTGTTCCGAGGGGATTATCGAAGGCTGCTTGCGACGGTATCAGGGAGGGAGGTTGGCGTCACGACGAAATGCCTCGGCTGTTCAAGTTCGTTGGAACAACCAGTTAGGAAAAACCGCTTGGAGATCGATGCCGGAGTTTGCTTCGCTGCGCTCTTCGGAGTGCTATCACTGTTGTGGACAGCGGACGCCAGTTGACCCTCAGATCCTGGCCAGCTTGGATCCATGCTGTCGCCACGGTGACCGTGGGCTTAGGCTGCGACCGGACATCCGTTGCTATTAACACGAACATTCGCAAAGGGCCGGGCGCTCACGCTGCACCTGCATTCGCTGCCGTCGGCATGAGTGTTGGCGATGGGCTCTTCACAATGATCTGCGCCGCTGCGTGACCCTGCAACCGTCATCAGGCTTGGTCTAGGCGAAGCCGACCGCGAGACGCCGATCAAGCAGGAATGTTGTGCCGCCGCTTCCCGGGACAAGCCATTCGTGACTCTTGCAGCATCCCGGTGCAGGCTTTGAACTTGTTGCGGGCGGCTGCCGGACAACCCTGAAGCTGCATATGCGGCTTGACGCCCTAAAATCGACCGTGAGCCCGAACGTGAAGCCGTTCTCATGAATGGCCTGGGCAGTTGGCGGGCAGCCCATCACGTTCTCGCCCGCGACAACCTGATCGCCCATGAAGTGGGGATATCCCTGCGCCGCTGTTTTTCGTCAACCGGCTTTCCCCTCGAGCGGGCCTGCCCGATGTGAAGTTCCGTTACAGGCTGCAAGACACCAAGAGAAGGGCCAAGGCAGCGGCTTGATCTTCGGCCCGGCACCGGCTTTCTTGCCTCCGGGCCATCATCGGCCCCGCACGGGAACGGTTACATGGCAGTCATGGACGATTTCCGCTCGAACACTGTGACGCGGCCGGATGCTGCAATGCGGGCCGCCATGGCCTCTGCCGAGGTCGGAGACGCGATCTATCACCGCAGTGAGCGCGACCACGCAGGCAGGTAAGGTTCGTCTTGATGGACGTCTCGTCTATAAATACAAGCCGTTCCGGCTGACGCCGCAGTGCAGGCAAGCGGCGCGTCAACCAATCGTGCCGGGCCTGCCTTACACTTGCGCGGCCCCGTCGCTGGCCACCAGCGATTTTTTTTATAGGTGAAGCCGAGCCGTGACAGCAGCGCGGCAATGGAAGAATGGTGAGCTTCGAGACCTTCCGCCATCGCCAGGGCGTCGCGCAGTTCGAAGAGCGTCATGTCAGGATCCTGGGTGACCAGTTCCTCGAAAAACGCCTGGAATGGCGCGAGCTTGCCTCGCCCAAGAGGGCGCCCCTGAGGCGCGGGATGAGCGTGGCCGCGTGTCCGGATCAGGCGTGCCCACCGTGCGCCTGTTGCAGGTGACAGCTTCAGGCGCATGGCTGCGGCACGGCCGCTCAGGCCCTCTTCGATATGGCGCTGAAACCGCGTCCGGAGCGCATTCGGCAAAGGTGCTGACATGACCCATTCTCCCCAAACAAGAGGAGCACAAACCGAGTCTTGCAGGAATCCCTCTGCGATTCACGTTGTTACCGAAACGCTTTAATGCATGAACCTCTTCAATTCGCTAGACGAGAGGACACTGCCAAGAAGGAACGCTTGATGGCTTTTGGCCATCAAATCTTGCCTCTCTCGAATGGCCGAACTTACATCGGTCTCTACGGCAAATGAGCTGCGATCAAAACCGGTCTTTTCAAACCTCATGGAGGCAAATCGATTTGGGGTCAGCCCGTTGACCGAAAGCAAGTCGAAAAGCACAATGCCCTCGAAGCCTAAGTTAGCAAGCTTCAAGGTGAGAAGTTTAATCTCACGTAAGGGGTGGAAATCTGCCGTGGCCGTAACCACAGCTATTTCACCAATTATGCGGACGGTTTCAATCATTGCTCCACTCTCATTGAATCAGCGCATCAATTGCTGAATACGCATCTTTTGATAAGCCAATAGCTGAATCCAAGGTATTTATCATTCTGCTGCCACCAGAGAATTCCTCCATGTGAAAAATTGCGTGGCGGTGCTTACGGTAAAAAGTATAACCATTGCTTAGCGATTCCGCTATTTTCTTTGAAACTTTTCCCTGATGCTCAAGTTTTAGGGTGCATTTCCCCGATGCTACATCAAAGAAGTCACCAAAGCCATTCTCGGCATCTTGAACCGACATATTGTGTTTGGCCATCTTGAGCTTCAGAATACCCTCAAGCGATCGCAAATCAGGATAGAGTAGAAGGCAATAGTCTGGCAGGTTAGGCGCAGCAAGCTTGACGCAGCAACTAGAAATCAAAAGTTTTTTGATATCATCAGGGATATTGACATAGCTATTGGGGAAGAAAGTCTTGAGGTAATCTTCAGCCATTTCTTTCCGGACAATATCCGCGCTACTTTCATCCTTACGATACAGGACTTGCTCAAGCCCCTTCAGGTCCAAAAGATCAGTAAGCATAAATATAACGCGCCGATAGCAAGAAAGAGGCTTGCCCTGAACCTGTAATACCCTTGTGCGACGATGGTGAGTAAGTTTAAGAGAGTCGTGATGTTCAACGCTCTTTAACGTTACTTGCTTGGTAAGTTCATCATTGCGATTAGTCGCAACTTCGACGCCATCTTCCATAAGATCTAAAATTGAATCGAATGACTCAGAGGTTATTCCTTTAAGAGCGTAGTTTACGTTCTCAAATTCAGCAGGATTAATTGTGGCCTTCAGGTGGACAGCTAGTTCCTCCCCTATCGGCTGGTTCTTTCCCATCTTCCATTGGATAGTTGTTGTGCCAGTCTTATTGAGGTGTAAATCCACGGTTGCAAACTGAGCGCCCGGACGACCAAAGACCAGCCTTTTGCGCTTGTCGGAGGTTTCGATTTCGCCGTCAATTGAATAACCCGCTGATTCAATGAATCGCTGAATGTGCTCATCCAGTGTCTCACGATCTATATTTAAGTCCTTGTAGTCAGTCATCTCATATACCTAGCAATGATCGGTAGCGCCCCAGTAAATGATTTGAAGATCTGGACGCGACATATTTTTTGGTTGTCAGGCTTTTCCGGTGGGCAACCAGACATAGGAGTAGTCTTCGACACCAGCAACGCTAATGAGGTCGACGCAAGGACGCGAAGGGCGGGGAAATCCTAGCTTTATGCTTTGACCACACGCTTGTCAATTACAGCGAAGGCCCGCTCTCCGCCCTGTCCTATGTGCGGGTCATGTCTGGTCCAACAAAGTGATCCTAGCTGAATGTCCGCTTCAACATTCTGGTAAGGTTGCGTTCGCATCAGTAGCGAATGACCGCTTTCCGCCCGACCTGCGGGTCTTGCCCGCCAGTCATTGCCATGTCCCCGAATGTCGGCTTGTCCAGATTGCCGCGGATACGACGCTGCATCGCCGAATGTCGGCTCTCCGCCCACTACGCATGTCGTCGCCCATGGAGCGGTGACCACAGGCCTTGTTGAGGGGCGTCCACGAGTAGATTTAGGGTATACCCCAGACTGACAGCCCGAGTGAACAATGATTGCGGGCGGATTTCTGTTTATTTTGGGTTCGTTCTGAGATAATGAGCAAATCACGTAGAAGGTCGACCCAAAATGAACAAATCCCGCTACATGATCGGCTATGCGCGAACCTCGACCATAGACCAGAACCTCGATGCACAGATGTTCGCCCTGAAGGCGGCTGGATGCAGCGTGGTCAGGACCGAGCAGAAGAGCGGAACTAGCCTTGATGGGCGGGACGAGCTGAAGACCATCCTCGATTTCATCCAGGCGGGCGAAACGCTGGTGGTCACGCGCATTGATCGTCTGGCGCGCAGCCTCAGCGATTTACAGGCCATTGTCACGAGGCTGAAGGAGAAAGGCGCCCATCTGGCGGCGACGGAGCAGCCCGTCGACACCTCGACGGCGACCGGCAAGGCGTTCTTCGACATGCTCGGGGTCTTTGCCGAGTTCGAAACCAATCTCAGGCGTGAGCGCCAGGCCGAAGGGATCGCTGCCGCGAAGGACCGGGGCGTCTACCGTGGGCGCAAGCCCAAGATCGATATGGACGAGATCCGGGAAAAGCTGAAGGCTGGTCAGTCTCCAACCAGAATCGCGCGGGACATGAAGATATCGCGGGGCACGGTCTATAAGGCGAAGGTCGCCCTCGATAACATGAAAGCGCGAGAGGCAGATCAGCCATAAAGACCAGTCTGGCAATCTTAACTTGCAGTATGTTTTTATTCTCGACGTATCGGCGTAAATGCGGACTGTCGGGCCACCACTCCATTGCGGGTTATGGTGGTCTGTCGTTCGGTCTCATTGCCGGTGTGCCTAACCTCGAATGATACCTCGTTCAGGTGTTCATCAAGGCCGCGAAAACATCGATGCATGGCGTCTAGGATGCCGACGTCTTGTATTTGGTTCGGTGCTGGCTTGGGGTTGTTCCGAGGTGACGGAACTGTGGGCGGAAACAGATAGATGCAAGGCGGAGTCAGATCGTATTGTGCGACCTCTGTCATGTCAGCCGCATCTGCGATTTTAGGGCAGGGACGGCCCAAAGTCCCGCAGATCCAGTCCCACACAATCAGACCATCAACCCGCTGCTGTCGATCGATGATCTCCGCGGACAGCCGGGTGTGAATCCCGGACCAGACATTATGCCTTGGGTTTGCGCCTGGGTTGGAGCAGACTGACCAGATCACGAACTCGGACGCGTGCGGGGGTCTGGTAAAGATGTTGGTGTTATTCCCGTCGAGACACCCCTTAAGCTCGATAACAGAAGTTCGTCCGTTATTGAGTGTAATGGTGTAATCGTGACGGTTTGCTTCTCCTGCTGATGTCCAGTCTGCAATGAACCCACCATCCTGCATAAAGCTAAGGACACGGCGGACAAACTCACGTTTCGGAGCCATCGTAGCCGCATATTGCCCGCGTAGCCGCTCTATCGCACCTCTGAACAACCCACTTTGATAAAGGTCGTGCTCATCGACATTTATTCCAGGAATCTCGTGCGTTCTCGTGCGGAGTGTTTCAGCAAGCTCAATTATCTGCTGTCGGAGTGCTGGATTCTGCTCGCACGGAATCTCGGTCATCTTCTGGCTCTTTCATGCTGCGAAGAACTGGCTCAACGATGTGTCGAGCAACATAGCGCACGACAGGAACTGCAACACCATCCCCCGTCAGGTGATAAGCCTCGTTATATGCGGCAGGCAGGCGATAAGAGTCTGGAAGGCCCATTAGGCGGGCGGTTTCCCGAGCCGAGATTAGACGCGACCTGATTTTAGACCCCTCAACAACCATGATCAGCTGACGTGATGATCCGCCCGCTGGTGTTCGCAGGCAACCAGCAACGTTATCGAACCGAATCTCCGCCCGCTGGACCTTCACGCCGTGCGACCACCGTGTCCGCTTGTAGACACCCCCGACCATACGAATACCGGCGGCTTTAGCAGTCTCAACTTTCGCGAGGTTAACTTCGGACATCATGCTCAGTAGAGCACGGGTTTCTGCCGCTGTGTGCCAAACGACGTCAGAGGGTTTTTCCTGAAGAATATCTGCAAATCGAACCTCGCGGTGGGGCGGCGGCGGCATGTCCCACCATACCCATCTTTCGCGGAGTTCTTCGTTTAGTGTTGAATGAGCCCGGCGCAGTGCGGTGCTGTGCCACATTGTAGGGCCGGATGCTGCCGCAGCCTCGTGGCCGATCTGAACACCAATCACGAACAACCGCGGACGGCTCTGAGGGACGAATAGTGCGGCGTCAACAACGATTGCTCCAAATAAATAACCTAAATCCGACATCGCTTGACAGATGGCCACAAAGTCAGTGCCTCCGTGCGATGTTAGCGTCCCAACAACATTCTCCAGGGCCATGACACGAGGAAGCCGACCCTCTTCCTTAAGTTCATTGGCGATCTGCATAAACGGCCAAAAGGTCCCCGATCGATCCCCTCGGAGCCCAGCGCCGCCGCCGGCGAGCGATAGGTCTTGGCATGGAAATGAACCCCAGATCAGATCCGCAACTCCCGGCAGGTCGTCGGGTCCAACTTGACGAATGTCGTCAACAACCAGCTCTCTATCACCCCAATTGTCGGCATAGGTGATGCCCTTGCGCCGGTCAAAGTCATTTGCAAACACACATGACCATCCGTCACCTAGACCAGCACGGACCATCCCGCCACCTGCGAAGAACTCATAAAAGGTCCGTGTGTTCATGCTTTTCGTTCCCTTTGTGTTCTCAACTTGTGATCCTATCAGACTAGCAGAATCTCTTGAACCCAAAATGGTTGGCTTGGCTGGCGAACGTTTCGTGCCAGACGGCAGCAATGTCCCGGTTCTCGGCGGTTTATGGACTATGCAGGTTCAAGGCGCGGAAACGGCATCAGGACGGCTTGCCGCCGCACGTTCGGTCACGCCCAGTTCCTCCGCGCGTCGCCAGAATTCCTGATGCGCCTTCGAGACCTCTCTCGCACGCTCGAGCACGGCCTGACGGGTGGCGTCCATGCAGATGAAATAATCCGTTATCTCGCTGAAATATCGTTCAAAATCGGCTGACACCATGTCGGCATAGTCCCGGAACTCGGCATCGCCGGAGGGAACATAGGGTTCCTCTGGCGGCAGGCAGATGCTGCTCGATCCCGCTGACAACGCGTGGACGGCGGCGGGAACGACCGCGAGGGCGATCGTGAGCGCCTGAATTGCTCTGTTCATCGGATTATCCTCCTGACCTCGATCTGGTCCTGCGGCAGCGGCACGAACTGGCACACCCATTTCTCAACCATCTCTATTTATTGTAGATTTTCCATTGCTTGAGCCGGATCAGGCTGCCGTGCAGGTTGAGCCCGCCGCGTTCGGCAATCCGCGTCATGGCACAGAGCATGGCGCCGGGCCGGCGCACGGGCTGGACGGCGCGATGCTGGTTGGCATCGATCACCAGGACGGTCAGGGCCGCCGCGAGATTGCCCATCAGCTGGGCCGCATCCTCCCAGGCTGAGGGTCTGATCCCGAGATCGGGCAGGATCGAGATGGCCGCCTTGATGAAATGTCGATCATCCAGCGCCTGGCCGGGTTGGCGGAACCCATCGAGATAGAGCCGCATGTCATCGCTGGCCATGCGGTAAAGCTCGTCGGGGCTGAAGGTTTCTGTCAGTTCGGGCTTGCGACCATCGCCGGGACGACGATCATCTTCTTCTCTGCAATCGCCCGTGCCGTCAGGCACTGGCGCAGGAAAATCATCGTCGGCCCGCTTGCGGGCCGTCCGCATGTCCCTGGCGGAGGAACCGCTACAAGAATCAAGACTCTTTAGGTTTGTATTTAGTATCGCCGGAACCCTGGATTCCGGCACGCCGGAAGATTCTGCACGACATGAGAGGAAATCCCGAAGGGCATCAAGGGTGTCCGTGATCTCCTGGAGATGGGCTTCGAGACTGTCGATCGTCCGGAATGCGGCGTAGCGGCGCGGCCAGCTGGCAAAGGACCGCAGGGCCTCGGGCAGCGCCGGATGCTTCGGATCGATCTCAATCAGATGCTCGATAAGCTGCCGCACGTCGCGCTTGGCAGCCGAGCATTCCAGCCGCAGGGCCTGGCAGCGACGCTGTTCAGCCTGGCGCAAGGCGTCGAGGCCGATCAGGTCCTCGACATGGCGGATCAGGGGCGCGAAGTTGATGCCGAGGCGACGGCCACCTGAAAGCTCAACGCCGGAGCGGTGTCCATCGGCGGCCGTGTCGATCTCGACGAGGCCACGGGTTTCCAGCTGACGCTCGTGTCCCCGCAGCGCACGATCCGTAATGCCAAGCTCGGCTGCCAGATCCTGCTGTGCCCGAAAGCAGACCGGATCGCGGTCAGGATCGGTCCAGTCGCTGACCGAGGTCGCGCGCATCATGCGCAAGAGCGCATCGCGGCGGGCGAGGCCGAGGCCGAAGGCACGCCTGGCGTGCCGCTCGATCAGTTCGACCAGGTGGTTGAAGGTGATCCCTTCCGGCAGCACAGGCCGGGCGGGTCGTGGCGCGGCTTGTGCCGCATGGCTCATTGTCATGTCTCTGCTCCTGTCATGGTCAGGCGCAGGAAATCCGGGCAAATTTTCTTCGGTCGCGCTGGCGCGTTTTTGCTTGATCTGCTTGTCGAGGGGGATTACAAATGAGCCTATCGTATTGGGCTATTCAGGTTTGGCGACCTGTTTGCATGATCCCCCCCGCCGGGTTCCCCGCGCGGGGGTTCGCTTTTTCGGGGTCTGACTGTCCTCGCTCGATGATTCTTGAAGAATTCTTATCGCGACAGGCTACATCTTCTGGTCGCAGTGGGCAATTCTTGATCCCGTCCGCGCTTTTGCCGCAATATCTAGTAGCGTACCAGCTCAAAACCCTGCGCGCCGAAATAGTCTGTCCACTCGACGCCAACGGCCCGATACCGGCCTGCGGCATCGCAGGGCCCCTCCTGGCGAAGGCCGGTCTCCATCCAGGCAGGAGCTTCGAGGATGCTCACGCCATCCCAGGAAAAATCGCCCTGCGTTCCATAGCTGCCTTCATTGACGCGGCGCTTGAACGTGAAGCAGTTCTCATCGCCGTCGCTGTTCCGCTGCACGCGCTGCCACCAGTCGATGTCATAGACCTTGATCGATCTCACGAAATCATAAGTCGGACCGGAGATATCGACATTGGCGCGAGAACCACCGGCAACCTGAATGGCCATATCTCGCATGATGGCTGCCTGCGGCTTGTAGGACTGCACCGGCAGTGCCGTGGCGCTGATGGACCAGAACTGCTCGGTTGGCGATTTGTCTTGGAAGGACGCATTCATCGGGCATCGCCAGATCTGAAGCGGAGGCTCGATCGGCCAGGGGGTGATGCGGCGAATGAATTCCGCACGTGCGGCCGCGCATTCCGCCGAGGCCGGCCAACCGCCTGAGAGGCACAGCAGGATAGCGCAGTCGATCGGGTAGGCGTTCACCGCAGTTGCTGGGCCGAAAATGCTGCACGAAGCAGCGAGGACAGTTCCGACCAGAGTTCTCTTCGAAAGCATGATCCACCTTACCTGCATAAACGCCTTTCGCTAGCAATAGGCGTTTATGCGATTTATAGCAAGGTTCCTGACGTGGGTCGAGACCAGCCGGCAAGGCGCGCAGATCCACGATGAGCACCTAGATCAGTTTTCTCGTGATGGCTGTTGCAACTGCTTGGGTGCGGTTATTGGACCCAAGCTTTTTGGTGGCAGAAATGGCTCTCTGCTTCACCGTCGATTCTGCAATCGACAGGTGCTCGGCGATATCGGCTTGTCCATAGCCGTCGCGTAGTGCGCGAAGCACCTCTAGCTCGCCATCAGTCAGGTCGGCCTCGTGGAGGACAAGCTCTGTCCATATCTTGAACTTGGCATCAACCATCATGATTTCCGCGTCTGTGAATTCTCGATCTGATCTTGATAACGTCAGGAAAGACCTTTTTTTGTTGAGCTTTCTAGCCAACGCCATCCCGTAGTTCAGCTTGAAGTGCCGCGCTTGCTTGAGCACACCGAGCAGGTCTGGAAACTTCACTTCGGACCAGCGAACGGCGCCTGTACGGGTCATTGACCAGAGAGCGATCGGATCTCCAAAGAAGTAATTCTTTGTCTCGTAGATCGTGCGCCAGCTTTCTGGATAAGTTGTCTGCAGATGCTCGGCTCCCTTGTAGACGGTCAGGTTGAAGCCGATGATCCAGCCTGTTGGCGAGAGCTCGTTCAAGATCTGCATTTCTGTGTCGAAGTTCGGGATGAGCTGATTGATCGCCATGGCGTCCAGAAATTTGGTTGAGTTTATGTCTTTTCGGATATGACAGATGGTCTACTGGGGTAGCGTCCGCCTCGCAAGAGTGCAAAAGATCGATTGCATGTTATGGTTGTGGCGGAGAAGTAGGGTATGACGGATCGACCGACAGCAAACCGGATTGTTGCGGAAGCGGAGTTCACAATCGACATGGTGGATACCATGAAGAAGTACTTCGACTTCTACGCGAGTGACGGCGTTCTTCGCGTCCAGATTTCCGATTTTGGCCTATGGCTGCCGCATCCTGAGATGCCGTGCAGGCAGTTTCTTGGTCTCGCTAGGCTCCCGGAAGCAGAGAGTAAGCATTGATGATCGAGTTTCGCGCACCTAAACCTGAGAACGTGCTGCTCGAAGCGATCACGCTGCCCGGCCGAGTGGACAGATACCACCTGATTGCCGAATTCCTACGTATGCGGAAGCGGGTCTTTGTGGACGAGAAGGCATGGCCGCTGTTTTATGCAGACGGCCTTGAATTCGAGCAATACGACACCTTTGATACCACATATATCTTAGCCCATGATGGCAAGAAGGTGTTCGGGGGCGCACGTCTTCGGCGAACGGACATGCGCGCGGGCGCAGGGTCAATCGCCTACTCGTACATGATCCGGGATGCCTTTTTGGGCCTTCTGCCCAATATGCCGAAGAATCTTTGCTATAGCGAACCGCCCATGGACAGCCAAACCTGGGAACTAACCCGGCTGGTGGCGACTGGTGGCCCGAACATAGTTGAGCAAGTTTTGGTGGCCGCGAATGAGTATATTTATCAGGCTGGCGGATCGAGGTGTCTATTCCTTGGATCACCAGCATTCCTTCGGATGGCTAAGCGGCTCGGTTGGGAACCTGCTCCTTTAGGTGATGTCGTGGGCAACAATGACGGACGATTTGTTGCGTTCGGATGCGGTATTCGGAAGCCAATCACCGGCCCAAAAGCACCAATTTCCAACACGGTGAGCGTGTTCACGGGCTAAAAGCTGCAAAAGCGACTATTGCATGCATTAGCGGCATTGACTCTCATAAGCTTCTAACTATCATAACAGCGTGTTTTGCGACAACAGCTAGTGACGCAAGCACGAAAATGTAGTTGGAAGTGGTTCTGAAGCGAGAAGGCTAGGGACCACCATGAGAAGCGATGCGGCACCTGTGATTGTTGAGGATAAACTGAAAGAGGTGCTGGCTAACGGACGAGGTGGTTTGCGTATTGTGTGTGCTGACACACCTACGCGGCGCGGAAGTTCCTGGGGCGGTGACTGGCATGTTTATGCGGTTACCGATGAGGGTGAGCGGTGGGTCTTGATGACATACCGTCTTGCTCAAAGAACTTTTAAATCCCTCGCCGGCATTAGCTCCCTCGTCATAGACTTGGGACTGCCGCGACTCATGGTTCCACACCATGAGGGTGAGGCGTATGAGCTATGGATGGACGGGCGGTATCGCATTTTCGACCAGCGCGGTAATCTGGTCAGCTCCGGCAGTTTCAACTGATCTACTAAACGATATCCGCCATTCCGGCGGCTCGTGTCATATACAAGCCTTTAAGCGACAGTTCACCCACCCCTACCAAGGTGACGATGGACTTATTTCTTCTCTGAGAACGATGCGGGGAATGGTGGCAGCAACGCTGACCTTCCTGCTCCTGACCGTTTCGTTCAGCCAGGCCGATGTGATCCGCTTCGGCGCAGACGGATCCCAGATCAAACCCGGCCCTCAGTCGGTCCAGCGTTTCGACACTCAGGGCCGACGCCGCGAGGCAGAACAACCGGCGGACAGCCCGGAAGCGGTTGCCGAGCATCTGGCGCTGCGCGACGAGCTGGCCGCGCTTGGCGGCGAGCAGGTCATCATGGGCCGCGCGCCCACCGATCGATATGCCGGCGCACGTCCGAGCGTGCGGCAGACGGCGCTGAGGTATCAGAACCATCCCGCGATCAGGGCTGCGGGACTATCCCGCAGCCAATGGATCGCGACCTTCGAGGCGCTGGTCTGGCAGGAATCGCGGTTCAATGCCCGTGCCCTCAGCCCGAAAGGTGCGATTGGTCTGGCCCAGCTGATGCCGGGAACGGCGAAGATCCTCGGCGTCAATCCTCACGATCCCATACAGAACCTCGATGGCGGGGCGCGGTATCTGCTGACGCAGATGCAGCGGTTCGGCAGTCCGACCCTTGCCCTGGCCGCCTATAATGCCGGCCCCGGTGCCGTCCAGAAATACGGCGGCGTCCCCCCCTATCGAGAGACCCGAAATTACGTCGTCCGCATCATGGCGGAGCGTGATCGCCTCATGGCTCAGGCGTCAACTCAGGAGAAAGTCAAATGAAACGGTACTATGTTCAGGCTGCGGTCGCAGTCCTGGCGGTGGCTCTCGTCATCTTTCACGCAAGCGAAGTGCTGGCGCAGGCAAAGGGCTCGGTCGATTTTTCCAAGGTCGACAAGGTGGGGACGGGTTTCATCACCTGGCTCAAGGGCAATATCGCCATCGCCATCTTTACCGGCGCCTTCATCATCTGTGGCTTCATGGCCGCGATGAACCGGATCAGCTGGTGGTGGGTCGTCATGATCTTCGTCGGCGGGTTTTTCGTCTTCGGCGGTTCCACCCTCGTCACGCAGATGAAATCGGCGCTGACCTGATGGAGCAGAGCGTCGTCATTCTTGGCCTGTCGCGTCAGGCCCGGCTGGCCGGTCTGCCGATGCCCTATATGCTTGGTGTGGGCGCGCTGACCGCCCTTCCCTTCTTCTGGACGCAGTTCATCCCCTGGGTGCTGACAGGTCCGCTCTGGTATCTCGCGGCGCGTGTCGCTGTCGCGATGAACCCCAATGGCCACAAGGCCCTCGCGGTGGTCCTTCGCCGGACCCCGCCCTCTCTCTCCCGCAAGAAACGTAAAGAGGGGCGTCGCTATGTTTGACGCAAGCCAGGATCGCAAGCGCGCGGCGCGTGCCGCGGCCGTCAGGCCGAAGGTGCCGCAGCTCTACCCGCACATGCCCTATGTGCTGGAGATCGACGATTTCACGGTGCGCAGCCGCGAGAATGCCCTGATGATGTCCCTGGAAATCAAGGGCAAGGACGGCTTCACCTCGGCCGACCGCGATCTGGAAGACCTGCGCCGGAGCTTCGCGGGGGTCCTCGACGGTCTGGATGACCGGTTCAGCTTCTATGTCCATCGGATGATGAAGCCGGCAACGCTCGGGTTGACGCCGATCTATGGCGACAGCTTCGCCGCCGATCTGGATGCCCGCTGGACCGGGCACCTTGCCGAGGCCGCGCTGCGCGACTTCGTGGTGGTTCTGACGGTGGTGCGCAACCTGCAAGCGCCGCTCAAACTGCCCTTTTTCAGCCGCAAGGCGAAACAGATCTTCGACGGCGATACCAGCGAGCGCCACGCCGAATTGCGCGAGGTCGTTTCCATCTTGGAAACCAGCCTGCCGGTCGGCACCCGGCGTCTCAGGATCAGCGATGGCTCACTGCTCGGCTTTTACAGCTCGATCAATTCCGGCGTTCTGCGCCCGGAATATCGCGGCGATATCTCCCTGATCGCTGAGGATGTGAGCACGGTCGGTCTGCGCTTCAAGGGAAGCGTGATCGCCCTCGATGAGGGACTGGATCGGCCGCGCTTCGCTGCCGTGCTGGCGGTCAGGAATTACCCGACCATGACCGAACCGGGCATGCTCGATGCGCTCGATACCGGCATGGACACGCTGATCACCCATTCCTACACCCCCATCGCACGCCAGAAGATCTCCGATCTCGCCAAGCGCCGCATCGACCAGATGCGCGCGGCAGATGATGCCGCCACCTCGATCGAGAGTCAGCTTCAGCAGACCTATGACGATGTGGAAAGCGGGCGGCTTGGCTTTGGGGAACACCAGTTCACCATCACGGTTTTTGCCGAGAGCCCGGAGGCGCTGGAAGCGCGGGTGTCGCAGGTTCGTGGTGTCGCCGAACGGGCCAGGATCAGGCTGACGCGGCTGGCCTCGACCATGGAGGCCACGTTCTTTGCCAACCATCCGGGCAATCGGGATTATCAGGCCTGGGAAACCATCGTCAGTTCGATCACCTTTGCCGATCTGTGCAGCCTTCACATGACCGATAGCGGCACGCCTGCCGATCGGTTGCCGTGGAAGACGCCGATTACCGTCTTTCAGAGCGTGACGGGGGCAGCGCATCGCTTTTCCTTCCATGATGCCGGCGATCCGAAAGCGGAACCGACCATCGGCCACACCCTCATCCTCGGCCCTTCGAACAGCGGCAAGACCGCGACGCTGGCTTTCCTTGCGGCTCAGGCGCGGCGCACTGGCGCGCGTCTGGTGTTTTTCGACAAGGATCAGGGCCTGCGGATGGCAGTTGCAGCCCTGGGTGGCCGATATGCCGAAATCAAGGCGGGCGAACCCACCGGGCTGAACCCGCTGGCGACCGAGCATGGTCCGCGCGGTGAAGCCTGGCTGATGGACTGGCTGGCCACGCTGGTAGAGCGTGGCCATGACATTCTTACCCCACATCAGGCCGACAGCCTCAAGCATGCGGTGCGCCAGAACGGTCAGGCCGCCCAGGGGCTCAGGACGTTCGAGCATTTTACCACGCTGATCGGTGACGCGCGCGATGATCGTGCGCTGGCGACGCGGATCGCGGAATGGGGACCGGAGGGCCGCTATAACTGGGTCTTCGGGCAGGCCGACAAGCCCGTGGTGGATTTCGACGGGCTCGATGTCCTCGGCATCGATCTGACGGAAATCCTGAGCTTGCCGACGGAGCGTTCGGCGCTCCTGTCCTATATCTTCCGCCGGCTGGAGCTGATGTTCGAGGCCCGCCAGCCGATGCTTCTGGTGATCGACGAGGCCTCGACGGTCTTCGATGACGAGTTCTTTGCCCGGTGGCTGCCGAAATGGCTGGTCACGGTGCGCAAGATGAATGTGGTCGTGGTCCTGCTGACACAGTTCCCGTCGCAGATCCGGAACAGCGCCTCGCGCACGATCCTTGAAGGGCTGCCGACACAGATCCTGTTCCCGAACCGCCGGGCGCAGCCATCGGATTACGAGGGGTTCGCGCTGTCGGGTAATGAGCTCGATTTCCTGCTGGCCGGTCGGAACGGTCCGCGCCAGGCGCTGCTGCGCGGCCATAATGGCCAAACCCTGCTTGATGTCGATCTCTCGGCCCTCGGACCGCTTCTGACCGCACTCGGCGGCGGTGAAGCCGGTCGGCAGGCTTTTGGTCCCGATTTCGAAACCACCCCATTTTTCTGGAGGAATAACGATGCGTAAGGCTCTTCTTCTGTTGGCCCTTCTGCCCGCGCTTGCCGCCTGCGGCGAAACCCCGATCAAGAAGGCCAATTGCTGGAACAGCATGGCCTTTGTCGAACCGCGCGACTGCGCATCTGCACCGTGAGCGCGGCGATGACGCTGAGGCATGCCCGGTTGCTCGGAACCGCCCTCGCGCTTGGCGTCCTGCCGGCCGCTTTGTGGTCGCAGGGCGTGCCGACCGTCGATGGCAAGAAACTGGCCATCGAGGTGATGACCGTCGAAGCGGAGCGGGAAAAGACGGCTGCCGAGGTCGCGGAGAATGCCAAGCGCGCCGAAATCGCCCGTTATCAGGACGAGCAGCTCGCGGCGCTGGACGAGACGCTGAAGCTTCTGACCGGCACCAGCGCCTTCATTCCGGGCCTGGAAGCCGGTGGCGGTTCGGGCGATCTCTATGCCGCCGCGACGGTCTATGCGATCGACGACAACAATCCCTATGTCGACCGGATCATGGGCGATGCGCCCGTGACCATCGAGCAGATGATTGCCGAGACCGCGATCAGGTTCGGCGGTCATCCCGCCCTCGGTCGCGCCGGCATCAATGCGGTCGAGTTCCGCTGCTGGTTCCAGGCATTGGTGAAGCAGGAATCGAATTTCAGCATCGGGGCCAAGAGCCCGAAGGCTGCTTTCGGCCTGACCCAGATCATCCCCGGCACGGCAGAGTATCTGGGTATCTATCCGGCCTATTACGACGATCCGCGCCTGCAACTGGACGGCGGCGCGCGATACCTTCTGGAACAGCTGGGCAAGTTCGGCTCGATGGAGCTGGCTTTGGCCGCCTATAACGCCGGTCCTGGCGCGGTCCAGAAATACAATGGCATCCCGCCCTACCGCGAAACCCAGGACTATGTGCGCAAGATCAGCGGCTATTACAGCCGCTATGCCGCGCGCATGGGTGGCGCCGCGGATGCCGTGGGGACGCTGGACCCGAAGGACATGGCGATCGCCGAGGCGTCGAACCTGTCGGATGCCGGTGCGCATTACGCCGCCTGGTCAATGGACACGATGCAGGCGGCCGCAGCGCGGCTCCGCCAGGTGGTGACGCAGATCGAAGGGACGACCTCGGCCAAGGAGGCCCTGGACCTGAACAGCTATGCGCGCGCCGAAGTGACGCGCATGGCGATCATCAAAAGCCGTCTCAAGGCGGTCCGGCAGAAGATCGATACCGCGCGCTATGGCCTGCTTCTGCAAGCCTATGCCGATGACGAAGAATTTTTGCGTGTTTCCCTGGAGGATTGATGATGAAGACCTATTTCGCAGCCGCCGCCATCGCACTGAGCTTCGGACTTCAGGCCACGGCACAGGGGGTTCCGACCATCGATGTGTCCAGCCTCGCCAAGCTGACCGATCAGCTGGCCGAGGCCAAGCTTCAGCTGAAAGAGCAGATCGCCGCGAACCTCAAGCTGGACGACCAGGTGTTGAAGATGCTGGAACAGATCCAGCTTCTGCAAAGCCAGCTTGCTGCGCTGAAGGACGGGTTGTCGCTGGCCGATCTCGGCTTTGATCCGGATACCTTCCTGCAGGACATCCTGCCGCAATTTGCCGATCTCACCAAATCGCTCGATGCGGCCAAATCGGGCAATTGGGCGCAGGCGCTGGCCGGCGGGACGCTCGGCGGTGGCTCGGTCGCGGGCCATGTCGACAAGACATTCGCCTCGGCCGGCATGAACCGGGACCAGGTGCAAGATCTGGCGAACAGCGAGACTGCCGCAACCGCCCGGATCGGCACCTCGGCGAACGTCAACGCCTTCATGTCGGCGGCGGCTGAAAGCTCGTCCGCACAGGCGAAAGAAAGCCTGACCCGGATCAATGGGCTGGTGGGCAAGATCGAGGGCACGGAGAACCTCAAGCAGGCCATCGATCTCAATACGCGTGTCACGGCCGAACTCGGCATCGCGCTCGCCAACCTCTGGGCGATGGAGGCCGTGCAGACGGTCGGCATGGGCGAGGCGGGCGTCATGGATGCCGCGACAGCAGCTGACGAAGAGAAGTTCCTGCAGATCAGGATGGAGGATTGAGGGATGAACAAGCTGGTTTATGGCGGTATTGGTGCCGTTATCGGGGCTGTGGCCGCAAGCGCCGTGTTCCTGGCCCTGCCGGACAAGTCTGCCCCGGCTGAAGACGATGCGTTCGTGGCGATGCAGCCCCTCACCGAAGAAGAGCAGGCGGAGGAAGATCGGTTTCTGGACCTCAACCTCGGCGCGGAAGACGCCCCTGCGGTCGAACCGCTGAAGGATGCGCAGAACGTCCCCTACTATACCTGCGAGAAGTCGCCGGAACTGGTCGCTTATCTCGGCAAAAAGGGTAATGCCATCTATGCCCGTCGCGCCCATCTGAACTCTTTCCTCATCGCGACGAATGTGCTCGCGACCAAGGATTGCACCTGCACTGGCAAGATGATCCCGGCCTCAACGCTGATCGCCTTCGAGACGCGGATGATGGAAGCGGCCGGGGTCACGGATTTGGAAGACCTTGTGACTCAAAACTATTACGACGAGGCGCGTGTCATGAGCTGGCAAATCGAAGAGCTCTGCGGGGGGCCGTTCTGATGGGCCTGGTCACGGATATTCTCGACAGCATCGATGCCTCGATCGCCGCGACCGGGGAGCGCTATTTCGAGACAACCGCCTCGGCGCTTGGCCCGATCGCGACGATCATGATGACGATCTTCGTCATCGCGCTCGGCATCAACATCGCCACCGGGGCGTCAGATCTCTCCCTGCGCGATGCCAAGCAACTCTTCTGGCGGGTGATCCTCGTCTACACTTTCGGGTTGAGCTGGGCGAATTTCGGGGTCCTCTATCACGCTCTCTCGGATGGCGCCGGCAACCTCGCAATGGGGTTCTTTGACGCATCAAGGTCCGGCAGCTCTGATCCCAACACGGCGATGGACAGTTTTGCCAAGAATATGGCGGATACGGTCGATGACGTATCAGCATCGCGCGGCTCGATCATGCGGGGCGTGATTGGTGGGTTCGCCTATGTCATCCTCGGCCTCCTGATGGCCGCCTATGTCCTGGTCGTCGGCTTTGCCAAGATCATGATCGCCTTTCTGCTCGGGGTCGCACCGCTCGCGATGATCGCCACGATCTTCGACAAGACCCGCAATCTCTTCGAGGCCTGGCTGGAATCCTTCGTCGGCTATCTGATGTATCCGATTGCAGCCGCCGCGATCATCGCCAGCGTGGTGAAGGTCGGTGAAGAACAGGCTTTGGGGTTAACTGAGGGTGAATCCACGCTTGGCTCCATCCTTGGTTTCGTCGTCGTGGTTTTCGTGGGCATTTTTGCCCTGAAAGCCATCCCGACTGCGGCCAGCCATCTGACCGGGCAATTCCGGCTGGCCTCGATTTCTCCGCAACCCATCCGCGCCGCGACGCGACCATTGACGGGCGCCGCCGCGCGCTGGACGGGTGCAAGATTGGGCGCAATGGGGTCTGGAATGATGAGCGGAGGTCTGTCCCCGAAGCTCGCCAGAGACCAGCGTGATCGTGCCTATGCCGAACGTGGCGGCAAGCTCGCCGAAAAAATCCGACTTTCAAGGGTGTTGGGCACGATGCCGAAAGGCTGACCGCCGCAGCTGACACAGTTCAATTCTGAGGTAATGCCATGACAGACCAGGTGTCTGAACAGAGAACGATTCTCGAAAGCGAGCTCTTTCTCGAAGGAAAACGCCGCGAACGCAGGGGCTTCATCGCCCTGGCATTCGGGCTGGCGATCGCGACCGGCAGCGTTGCTGCGCTGCTGGCGGTCCTGCCGCTGAAGGAAATGGAAGCCTTCGTGGTGATGGTCGACAAGGACACCGGCATGGCGAGCCGGATTGTCGAGGTCCAGCCTGCGTCCATGAACGAGGCCGAAGCCGTCCGCCAGGGGCTGATCTTCAATTACGTCATGGATCGCGAGACCTATGACGAGAATGACAACGAGAACCGCCTGCTGAAGGTGTTCCGCATGTCCAGCCTCCTGGAACAGGACAAGCTGCGCAGCCTCTGGAACCCCGGCAATCCATATTATCCCCCGACGCTCTATGGAGCCTCGGGCAAGGTCGCCATCAAGGTGCTGAGCATCAGCGAGGTCGGCGAAAACACCGCCACCGTGCGCTTCACCAAGACCTTCTCGCAGACCGGCGAGGATGATCGGGTCGGCAAGTTCTATGCCACCGTCACCTACGCGTTCCAGCCCTCGACCGAAAGCGCGGTCGAGCTGGTCTGGGAAAACCCACTCGGTTTCGTCGTCACCGATTACCGCATCACCGCAGAATCTCTGGAGGAACAGGAATGACCAGGACGCTGATCGCCGCGGCTGTTGCCGCCATGACCCTGCCAGCCCTCGCTTATGCCGAAGCGAGCCCGCGATCCGGCTCACGCGATGGCCGGATCACCTATGCCACCTGGCAGGACGGGCAGGTCTATACCGTGCCGACGCGGGTGCGCAACATCACCATGATCGAGCTGGGCGAGGGCGAAACCATCCGCTCGATCGCCGCCGGCGACACCGAAAGCTTTCAGGTCGAGAAGCTGGAAGGCAACAATGTTTTCACCATCAAGCCGGTGATCGACGGCGCATCGACCAACGTGACGGTTGAGACGAACCGGCGCTTCTATTTCCTGAACGTGGTCGAGGGTGGGAAACCGTCCTGGTCGGTCAAGTTCACGGTGCCGGGCAGCGGGCGGTCCGCATCGGCCGGTCCGACCATCCGGCCTCTGGCTGAAGCGCCGCTGACCCCGATGCGCTATCGGATCGTCAGCAGGACCAGCGGCGCGGGTTTCGCCCCCATCGGGATCTCCGACGATGGCGCGAAAACCTATTTCCAGATCCCGTCCGGCGCCCCCACTCCGACCGTCTTCCGGGTGGACAGCAAGGGGCTCGAATACGCCGTCAACAGCACCATGAAAGGCTCGGTGATCGTGGCCTCGGGCCGGTCCGAGCGATGGGTCCTGCGCTACGGCGACGATCACGCCTGCATTGAAGGGAAGTGAACATGACCGAGACATCTGAACAGAAGGTGCAGGATCGCCTGACCGGGCTCAGGAAACCACCCCCGAAGCCCTCGCTCCTGAAATCCTATGGTCCCTATGCCGCCGTCCTGGCCGCAGGCCTCGGGATTGGCGGTTATGTCGCCTCCATCCCGGCCGCCGAGGAGGAACAACCGGCGGTGCGGACCTCCGATGCTGCCGAGTTTCAGGAAGATGTGGGCCTGGCCGGCTTCACGACGCGGGTGCCGCGTGCGCAGCCCGCCGTGGACATGCCGCAGACCGAACCGGAACCGGCAGCGCCGGCAAGCGATCCCGAAGCCGAACAGCTCCGGGCCGAGTTGGCCGAGCTTCAGGCGCAAATGGAGGTGCTGAGGAACGAGGCCGCCGGCACGCCGGCGGAACTTGCCGCCCTTCAGGCCGAAATGGACAGCCTCAAGGCCGAGGCCGCTGATCGGGAGACTGCCTATGCCGAACTGGAACGGGAAAACCTCCGGCTGCAAACGCAGCTCGAAAGCAACAGCCTCCTGGGCCTGCCAACGGACACGGCGGGCGATGAAGAAGCGCGGCGGCTGGCCGAATTCGAAGCGCGCCGCGCCGCGGCCGAGGCGCAGCGCGCCGCCCAGAATGCTTCGCCCATGGTGGCATATCGCGCCGGCGGCGGCTCAGAAGGCGGTGCTGGCGAAGGCGGCACGGGCCAGCGATATGAAGGCGATGAGGCATTCGTTCGCGCGGGCGCGACCCGCGCGAGCGTGACCCAGGCCGAAATCATCGCCAACCCGTCTCATACCGTTGTCCAGGGCACGCTGATCGAGGCAACGCTTCAGACCGCCATCCAGTCGAGCCTAGAGGGCAATGTCATCGCCACGGTCAGCTATGACGTGTTCTCGATGGACATGGCCAATATCGTCATCCCGCGCGGCTCGAAGCTCTTTGGCCGCTACAGCTCGGACATCGATCGCGGTCAGCGTCGTGTGCTGGTGGCCTGGGACCGCGTGGTGACGCCCGATGGACAATCGGCGGAACTCGCTGCTTATGGCACAGACCGGATCGGGCGTTCCGGGCTGACAGGCAAGGTGCGCAACCATACCCTCGCTCGCTTTGCCGGTGCGGCGGCGGTCTCGGTGATCGGCGGCATTCCCGCCATTGTCACCGCCGCACTGGAACGCGAGACGGACAACGCCGGCAACCGCAATGATGCCCTGACCGATGCCGCCTCGGACGTGGCGCAGAACACGACATCGGCCCTGGGCGAGGTGATCCAGGGCTATCTCGATATCCCGACCACGATCAGCATCGACCAGGGTGCGGTCGTCATGGTGCAGGTCAATGCCGATGTGGAGATGCTATGACCGGCTATCTTCACAGCAAATTGGGCAGGATCGGGAACCTGTTGCGCGATCCCACGATGATCGAGGTGTCGTTCAACGGCGACGGACGCATCTGGACCGAACGGGCGGGCGAGGCCGTGATGACGGAAGCCCGTGTTCCGGGTCTTGATCCGCTCTACGCCCGCGATCTTGCCATGCAGATCGCCAATGATCAAAGCCTCGCCCTCTCGGATATGGCGCCGATGATCTCGGCCTCTGTTGCCTTCGAGGGGATCAACCTGCGCTGTCAGGCCATCGTCCCGCCGGCCTCGGCCAGTGGGACGGTGATTTCCATGCGTGTGTTTCGCGCCCGCGCGTCAGGGTCTGAGCCGCATCGCTTCGGCCTGTTGCGCGATGTCGGACGCTCTCTTGAGGATGAACGGGCCGACATTCTGGGGCGGCTGAAGGCCGGACTCAGGTTAGGGTCTGAAGACGAACTCGATGCCTTTTGTCGCGAAGTGGTCGGCCAGCGCCTGAATGTGCTGATCTCCGGGATCACCTCGGGCGGCAAGACCGAACTGTCCCGTCGCCTGCTCTGGATGGTCGAGCCGGATCAGCGGCTGGCGCTGATTCAGGATGCCAACGAGCTTCTGCCCGACCTGCCGAATGTCGTGAACCTGATTGCCGATCGCAAGGAGACCTCGCCCCGCTCGGCCGACAAGCTGCTGGAAGCCACCCTTCGCCTGCGTCCTGACCGCATCATCGTCGGTGAGCTGCGCGGCATCGAGGCGATCACCTTCCTGGAGGCGATCAACACCGGCCATGAAGGCTCGTTCACGACGATCCATGCCCATTCGGCCCGCAAGGCGCTGGATCGTCTGGCCTTCATGGTCTCGAAGGGCGGCCTCGGCATGACCTATGCCGAGATCCACCGCTATGTCCGCAACGCCATCGATGTGGTGATCCAGGTGGGCCGCTCGGGCGACCGGCGCGGCGTCATGGAAATCTGGATGCCCGCCCTCGAAGACGCGTAAAGACCTCGACCCTGAAAAATTCACGATCACAGCCGAACGCATCGGCTGGCCTGGCGACTGAACCATGGAGGACTGACAATGGCTGAAGAACGCCCGAACATGCTTTTGCGCGCGATGGATGCGGTTCAGAGCATCATGCGTCCCGATTATACCCAAAACCGCGAGGTTCAGCGCGCCGCCGCGCTGGCCGAGGCGACCGGACGCCGCGAACTCGTCGACGCGGCCCGGGCCGAGGCGATGGACGCTTTATCCCGCCTCGGTGAATTGCCTGTCGCCGAACGCGAAGAGGAAATGCGGAATGAAGGCATCGATCCGACCGTAACCTCGGATTGGGACAGCGCGGATTGGACCGACAGAGCGAAACTGGAGGCAAAGGTCTCGGCCGATGTGCTGGCCTGGGCCGAGAGCAACAAACTTGATCTGAATGTCCACGAAGATCGGCTTGCCGCCTATGCCGGCGTAAGCGAGGCCTATGATGAGGCTCATCTGGCGGTCAACTTCAACGATTGGGTGAAGACCTCCGCGATACCGCTTTCTGAACATCCGATTTTCGGTGATGGCGAACAGCAGGCCCAGGAAGATCCCCAAGCTGATCTGCTTCGCCGGCAAGAGGAAGCCGTGGCTGCGGGCCGCGAAGCCGAGGCGCGGGGCGAGCGCGTCCTCTATGTCCATGGCAGACCTTATGTCGATCCCGGCAACGATCCCGTTCATTCAGAGGGCGAACAGCGTGAGGCGGGGATGACGGATGCCCGTGCATCCCGCATCACCACGGCCTTCTCCGATATGGCCGATGCGGTTGCAGCGGGCGAGCGTCCTGAATTTCGCACGGCAAAGATGGCCGAAGCCTTCTGGTCGGATCTCGAAGCCAGATACGGTGATGGCATCATCGAGCGCCTGCGCGCCGGTGACAGTTCCGACCTTGCGCAGGATGTGACCGACCGCAGCCGGCTTCAACTGGTGGGTGCAGCCGTCCGGATGGTGGCTGAAGGCCATGCCGTTCTGCGCGATCCGGTGCAGGAACCTGTGCAGGTTCAGACCAACGCCCTCGACCGCGATAGCGGTCCCGATCTTGATCTGTGAGGGGGACGCCATGAACCGCACCCTGCTCGCCGTTCCCTTCGGTCTCATTTGCGGCGCGGTCCTCGGCGCCATGGTTGGCGGGATCTGGCTCGCCTGGCATCTGGGCCTCGACGTGAACAGCGCCAATCCCTTCGTGCTCCTGACCGACTATCCCGGTTACCAGGCCGCACAGGACAATCCCTGGCGCTTTGCCTATGGCATTATGATCGCCGTGTCCCTGGCCTTCGGTCTCGCGGCGCTGGTCATCAGCTTCGGGCATCAGCTAACCCAATATGGTCAGGCACATTTCCAGAGCCGGAGGGAAATGCGCCGCAACGATCTTCTGAAGCCCGTGGGCAGCGGCCTTGTCTATGGGAAGATCTACCGCCTTGGCCTGATCGGCCGTCGCTTCCTCTCCGGTCGGTTTATCTCGGCAGTCTATGACAAGTTCCCGCACTGCCTCGTGGTCGCGCCCACCCGCGCCGGCAAGGGCGTGGGTTATGTCAACCCGAACGTCCTCCTGTTCCCCGGCTCCGTCGTGGTCCTCGATGTGAAGGGCGAGATCTTCGAGGCGACGTCCCGACATCGTGTCTCGATGGGCGATGAGGTGTTCCGCTTCGCCCCCTTCGACTTCGAGCATTCCAGCCATCGCTATAACCCGCTGGAACGGGTGGCGAGGATCATGCATCCCGCTGAACGCTATACGGAACTGGCAAAGATCGCAGACTATTTCCTGACCGTATCGGAGAAGGGCAATGCTAGTGACTTCCTCTCGGAAGGCCGGCAGCTCTTCGTCGCGGCGGGGCTGCTGGCCATCGAGCGCGGTCGGCCGACCATCGGTGAAATCAACCGCATCCTCTTTGGCCAGGGCGCATCGCAGGCCGCCTATGCCAGTCATGCGATCGAGGTCAAACACCCCAATGCGGCCGAGACCTTCCGCAAATTCACCGCTTATGACGGCAAGGTCCTGTCCTCCCATGCCTCTGTCCTTGGCGGCGCTGGCATGGCGCTGTGGAACAACCCGGCGGTGGATTTTGCGACCGGGGGCAATGATTTTTCCTTCGCTGATCTCCGCCGGCAGCCCATGTCCGTCTATCTGGTCGTCAATTCGGATTCGATCCAGACACTTGCCCCGCTGATCCGGCTGTTCTTCGGCGAGCTGATCGCGACCCTGCGCGCAACCATGCCCGATCCCGAACGCGAGCCCTGGCCCGTCAAGTTGGTACTCGACGAGTTTGACCAGCTGGGCCACATGAAAATCGTGGTGCAGGCGCTGAAACAGCTGGCCGGTCACGGCGCGCGGGTTTCCATCATTACGCAGTCGATCCCCGGCCTCGAAAAGATCTATGGCAAGGAAGACCGGCTGTCGATCGAAGCGGCCTGCGGGATGAAGCTCTATCTTGCGGCAAACGACAAGATGACGGCGCAGGAAGTGTCGGAATCGCTTGGCAAGACAACCAGGCTCTCGCTCAGCGACAGCTATGCGCCGGATAAAACCGGGCTTCTGCGCCGCACGATCTCGCGGCGAAATGAAGAGCGACCCCTGCTGTCGCCGGATGAAATCACCAAGCTCGACCGCAACCAGGTGATCCTGATCCCCGAGCGCCAGCAACCCATTCTGGCGCAGCGCATCGTCTATTACCAGGATCCGTATTTCCAGAAGATCATGGCGGCACAGTCAGGCCCCCTGCCCTATCCGTCGCAGGCGCATCGCGAAATCGGCATGCTGAGCGAACAGGTTCAGGCCCTGATCGGCCAGGTGACGGAACTCTCGAAGGTCCGGAAGATCGATTACGACAAGAAAACCGGTGGCGATCAGAAGGGTTCGGAACCCGATGCCGCCGCGCCTACAGAGCCGCAACCGAATGGACCCGTCGTGCCAGTAGGCGCAAGCGTTACGCCTGAAGAGCCTCGGAAGACCGAACAGATGGAGGCAATTGCAGAGGCAGCCGCAGATTTAGTTCAAGAAAGTGATAATTCGGACAATAATCGAGATGATGGGCAGCAAGAGATGAATTTTGGCTCCCAAAAGGAAAAAACATCGGTATCTCTCAACGATTTTGGTTTGCCACTGGAAGCCGCCCGAAAGCAGATGGCCGCTTTCACGAAAACCCACAGACTTAAAACAGGTTGACGAACAGCTGACTGAGTAAAAGAATAAAAAAGCGCGGGGTCGTCCCCGCGCTTTTTGCATGTCTCCGATACCTTGGATCAGATGCTCCAGCCGTCGTCGCGATCCTGCGATTGATCGTGAGATGGCGTATCGCGTTCTTTAAGCCGCACTTCTGCCTCTTCGGCTTCGCGTAGGGTAATCCCAAGGCTCTGATGGTTCTTGGCGGCCGACATGATCGACAGCGCAACGTCACGGCGCCTGTCGGCATCGGGGAAGTCCACAGCCAAAGCGCGGTCATCGCCTTGCGCGATACGGCGAACCACGTCGTCGCCATAGCGTTCTTTCAGATCGTTGGTGAACCGCTCGGCCTGTTCCTCATGACCGAATTGAAGATCCTGCCCCTGCGATGCCCCTTGCGCCATACTGGACAGCGTGCGGGTCAGACGGTCGTTGCTGTTGTGCTGCTCCCGCTCCAAGACCCTATCCAGCACCGCCGCCGCGCTGGAATAAAAGCCATCGACCAGCTCGGCCGCCAAGCTGCGGTCCTTCTCACGGGTCAGATCGAGCCGCTTTGCCTCGGCAACGGCCAATAGATCGGCCTTCATCCATTCCCGTTCCTGCCAGGCGTTCCCTGCCCCGGTGTCCAGGCGCGCAGCGATGATCTCGGGACGGATGCCGATCTTCGCACCCTCTGCCTGAACGTCGCGCCGCATTTCGCCGGATGCGATCGGACTGATTTCAACCGACCTTCCCTCCCGGTTAATCTGGTCTGTATCCAAGCGCGTCTGGTAGATTGCAGCCCTCGCGCCGCGCCGCATCAGCGCGGCGCCCCGCTCGTCACCAAGTGCCTCCAGAACATTTCCGCTGATCTCATAAAGCTCACGGCGCACATCATTTCTTTCATGCGCGGGCTTCGCGGCCACAAGATCTTCAGCGTTTTCAAACCATCCTGCAAATTCCTGACGTAGATCGGAGCGGGTCGTTACGGCATCTGATTGCATCGTGATCTCCATATCTTTGGGTAAAATGATTCCGCCGCGCTCAAGGACCGAAGCTGCTTTGGTAAGATTGGCCGCGATCTCGGCCTGTAATACTTGGTCGGCAATGCCCGCCAGACTGCGGGACAGCGTGGCTGTGACAGCGATCTCGGCCAGAGCATCTGCAAGCGCCCTGCCCTCGCGCATGCGCTCACGAACCGGGCGGTGCTCACGCTTCGCGCCCTCGATCTCGGCGCGCGATGGTCCATAACTCAAGATGCCGCGCTCAAGCCGCGACGTCGCATCGAGCTGAACACCGTCCTCCGCCGCGATCTCGACAATTCGTTCCTTCATCATGCCGAGATTGAAGACATGGGATTTCGCCATGAAAAACCATGTCCTGTTAGCGATACCGCGATTGTTCACGACAATATGGACATGCGGATTTGCGCGGTCGGTGTGTAGCGCCGCGACATAGGCCCACTCGTCCTCGGCATGTATGCCCGACTGGAACATCTCCGAGGCCCAGGCCTCGGCGATCAGCTTCGCCTTTTTCGGCGACAGATCAGCCGGGAAGGACAGCAGCAGATGGGTCGTCTGACCGTTCTTCGGGGCTCCACTCCATCCGTCGCTCCACATCTCCACGATTTCCTTGCGCTCTTCGCGGCTGAGCGAGCGTCCGTCAGGATCGTGTTCGATCATATTCCCGAAAAGCGAAGTCGATTTCCCGAAGAGGTAATCCATCTGCATGCCGAGCTGCTTGGCCGAATGCGTTCCGCCGCGCGAGATCTTCTTCAGCACAACTGAGTTCGATCCTTGCGCCATCCGCCACAGGTTGCGGGCCTTCGCGCTGAAACCGAACCGATTAAAGGATTGCCTTGCCGTATCAGTCAGCGAACGGGCCGCCCCTGCCAGATTTCGGCGGAATTCAATCTCACCGATCAGGTCGCGGGCAATCGAGCTAGACATGATCTGCCCCGCTGTATTTTTCATAGAGACGAACGCCTTTCCGGCGTTGTTCGTCCACCACCGTCTTCAGAAAATTCCGTGTCTCCGGTAGCACGCGGCGCAGTTCATTGATCTCGCGCCACTGATTCTGAAGCAGGTCCGTCTTGCCCCGGTTTGCCGCCAGGGCAATCTGGTTGATGTTGACTCCGATCTTGTGAAGCTCGGTTTGGATGCCCGCCAGAGCACGCGCTTCCTCCGGTTCAAACTCCAGAAGCCCGACCGCGAGACGCAAAAGCGACCGCAGCGCATCGGAATTAGTGGCGTAACCACGACGATCCTTCAGCCTCTCCAAAGCCGCAATCTCGGTTTTCGACAGCCTTATACCGACAGTCTTTCCGGTCGTCGTGCTCGCTGTGGAGCTTCCCATCTCGCGTGTTTTGATCTGACTGACGGCCGATCGCGTCACCTCAAACTCTCGGGCAAGCACCGAAGCCGCTTCTCCAGCCTTGAGGCGGCGAACTAACGTTTTTCGTTGATCTGGGGTGAGACGTGAGCGGTTCATCGCGGTCAATCAAGTTTAGTTAACATTATGCATTTCCTGCCATGTCCTATTTGTGCCAGATACCGCCTCAACCGTCAACGCTTGCGTAGGTTGAGAGGCCGGGTATTGCTGAGAGAAGCGAAGCAATGGCCGAGCGGGATCGATACTGCTGTTGGGATCGTAGACCCCTCAATTTTGCCCCAGAGAGGCCATCTGAACCCGAGGCGCCAATGGGTGCAGATTGCCCATCACGCGCCGTAGGGCGGCTTGTAGTGGCTCTACTGGCGTAGCCATGCCCATCCCGGCGCCGACACCAACGCTTAGCTCTGCCGGAACCGTCGAACCTTAAATTTGTCGTTTGGCATTTGTCATGCGTCATTTGTCGCAAGCCAGACACCTCACTCTTGTAACATTTCCTCGCTTGGCTTCGTCATTTGTCTTTCGCCTTTAGCCATTTGTCGTTCGGCAATCGCCGTTCGGCGCTGGTCATACGTCTATCGGCTTTTGTCATTCGGCATTTGCCTAATGTCATACGTCATTTGCGAATCGTCATCGGGCATGCGTCATATGCCTATCGTCTTTTGTCCTATGTCGTTTGTCCTATGTCCTTTGTCATGTGGCAATAGGCAGTTGTCCGTCGCCTTGCGTCATGGGGCATTTGTCGATAAGCTGGCCTTCGAGCCCCATCAACCAGAGCAACCTGCATCATGAAGACCGGAACCAGAGTCATCACAGCAATGAACCGCAAGGGCGGCTGTGGGAAAACAACGCTCATCCGCGGGCTTGCTTCCGCTGCGGTCGCAACAGGAAACAAGGTCACGATTTTCGATACCGATGGGAGCGAAAGTCTGTCTGCTTGGAAGCAGCGCTCTCAGGAAGCGGGTGACTGGAACGAAATGGTCAACCTGATCACCACCCTGGATGCCAAGAAGGTTGAGCGGGGAGTTGAAGCAATCTTTGCTCAGCCCCAAGAGGATCATCTGATTCTGATTGATACCTTTGGGGGCGGCGCAGCGCCAAAGGCTCAGGATCTCATCGCAGACCTGTCACACCTGATCATCGTGCCTATGATGTTGAGCGAAGATGATCTGGCGGAAACTCTAGCCACTGGTCAATGGTACATCAATCTCAGGAAGCGAGTAGATAACCCCGAGAACATCGCGCCATTTTTTGTATTGGGTAGTCGCATACCGGCGCAAATCTCCGTCTTTGAGCGCGAGATCCTTCAGGAGGCAATGTCAAAGTTGCCGGTACTTGACGAGTTCGTTCAATACAGGAACGCGTATCTCAGGATGGGCAACGGGGTTCTTGGCGATGTTATCAGCAACATGCGCAATCGGGCAAACGCCGAACATATCAAGGACGCACTTGATGAAATGACCGAACTCCTACGCCGCTTCGATGAAATCATCAAAGAGAACGAATAATGGCTCGCATGAAAAAGAAGAGCACGTTTTCAGCAAGAGACGAGAGATTTGCTGCAAAGCTGGAAATGCCATCTGAAGATTTTCTTCCAACTCGTAAAACCACAGATGGGCCGCCAACAGAACTTCAGCTTGACCCAATCCCGCGCTCTGTCGGTGAGCCGACTGATCTTGTGCCGGACCGTTTTAAGCCGATGGGAAGCCGTCCGCCCGCAAATGGACCAAACACGGACACCGGGCGGCCGAAGGCTTCCGCCAGAGCAACCGTTGAAAAGGGCGGACAAGAGAAGGCGTCACCTATCGAGGTGAGACTTGCTTTCTATTGGTCGGCCGATCTGACGAAGAGGGCGGCAGTTTGGGCAGAAAAGGCCCGCTGCTCGGCAGGAACCATTTTGACAAAGGCCTGGGAAGCGAACCGAACAAAAATCATCGAGATGATGGAACAAGGCGTGAGGCACTCCGACGTTCCTCATGAAAATATCGGTGCAGCAGGTGCCCGGTTGTCATGTCGCATTCTGCTTACCCCAGAAGCACATGCGCGCTTGACGACAGAGTTAGACCCAGAAGGTATCACCGGTATTTCTTCGTCACTTTCCCGATGGGTACGCCAAAAGGCGAGTCCCATGGTGGATGACTATTTAAAATCTGCCGGATACTAGGCTCCAGACTTCCGCCGACGCTAACTCTGACTGGACCGCTATCACGATGGGCGCGGGCGCAGTTCTTGCCTCATTTCGATGCCTGGCTTACCGGCAAAGGTCAATGATGCAGGGCCGGGGGGATTCGGCAAGCCGAACGCCCCCTATGGTGCTCACCAAGAGCTAAGGGGCTCCGCCCCCCGCGCCGGCGATAAAAATCGACAGCGCCGTGTCCTCGGCTTCGCCTGCGGGCCGCACCACCCCTGTCGATTTTTCCCGCCTCTGCTACCCCCGGTCTCGGCGACGGCCAGGCCCCGAAAACGAATGTTTTCGGGGCTGTCCCAATCGGGCGCTCCAATTGGCAAAGGGGTGCCCCATGACGACTGCAGAAAAGCAAAACCAGGCGCGGCTTCACGACGCAGCGCGCCTGAACCGGGTGGCGGAATTGGTTGATGCGATCCGCGCCTGCGCCCCGGAAGACGCGGAAATCGTTCTGTCGATCTTCCTGGAGGAATTGCGGGGCGATGATCCGCAAACCGAGCTGATCGAAGTGCAGAGCGATGCGGAGTTCTGGGCCGGCCTGGCGTCCTTCGACCAACTGCGCGCCTACTTCATCGCGACGGGCAGTCGGCTGGTCCGATATCCGTTGGGCATCAATGGCCGAAAGCGCATGATCCAGGTGATGCTGGCCGGAATGACCCCGGCGGAGCGGCAGACGGTGATCGCCGAGTTGGCGCGAGGCGAAACCAGGCAGGTTGCTGGCTGAACCATCAGCGCCAAAGGTCGGTCGCCGGGTTCTCCTCGATCTCCACGTCCGCGTAATAGGCTTGGGCCTGAGCGGCGCTGCGATGAAGCGACAGCTGCATTGCAGCGGCCAGTGGCGTGCCATCGAGGGCGGCCTGGGTCAGAAAGCCCGACCGCAGCCCATGCGGGCTTGCGAAGTCGGGCGGATAGCCGGCCAGCACCAGACGATGACGGAAAATCTCGCGCAATCCGCCCGGCGACAGCCGCCGGGGAAGAACGCGGTCCGCCAGACTGACAGGGCGGAAGAGCGGGCCTTCGGTGAGACCGGCGTGATCGATCCAGTCGAGGACGGCGCGGGCCGCCGCGCCCTTCAGCGGCAGGCGCGGGGAGGCCTCGGCGCCGGTGGTCTTGGTCTTCAGCAGCCGGACACGGATCAACCCGCGCTCGTCCATCGGCCGAGCGTCGATATCATCCACGTTGAGGGCGGTGACTTCCGACCGCCGGCGGCCACCGCTGGCCCAGGCCAGGATGAGGGCGGCGCGGTCGCGACTGTCGCGCCGTGCCGGACCGCAGGTCGCAAGCATGGCGCGCAGCGGATCGCGGGTGATCGGGTTCATGGATTTCGGCTGGCGGGGTCGCGCAGCGGCCCGCCGCGCCTTGGCACGGGCTTCCTTCACCAGAGGCGCGTCGAAGGGCGAGACGAGGTTCTTCATCCTGTGGAAGGCCCGCCAGCTGGCAATGCGGCGATCGAGCGTCGACGGGGCAGGGGTGGCCAGGTCGCGCCGGAGCCCGGCCGCGACCAGGGACTCGGCCGCAGCGCGGGCCGGGCCCGTGGCGTTGCGGAGATCCTGGGCGTGATCGAGGATGAAACGCAGCGCCACGGCCTCATCCTCGGGCCAGCTGAGACCGGTGCCGAAGGCGGCGGCTTTCCAGGCCATGATATAGCGCAGGTCCTGCTCATAAGCCCTGAGCGTGTTTTCGGCCGTGCCGCGCCGGAACAGCTCGGCCAGGGCGTCCTGGTCGGCCGGGGTCAGGAATGGGGATGCGATCTGAAGCGCCATGGGCGAGATTTTTGCGCGACAATCGGGCCGCCGTCAAGACTGTCGATAATGGGATATTATCGATAGTAAATGCGTGAAAACAAAGATGCTTCAGTGATCCGCATATATGATCTATTCTGCAGATATGAGCGATCTAGAGGAATACTGGTTCGATCCGCCGGAGGTTGACGATCCGGCCTTTCCGCCGCTGCCGCGCGCGGATCGGCGCGTTTTGCTCGATCCGGCAGCGTGGCGTGCTGCCGAGAAAGAATGCGCGGACGCACTGGCGAACGCCGCCATGGCGATCGGTCGGTTGGACGGGCTGCTGGCCGGACTGGACGAGACCCTGCGCGCCGGGATGATCCCGCGGCTGGCGCTGACAGAGGTCGAGGCGATGCTCTGGGCCGCAGGCACGCCGATCGCGCAGGAGGTATTGATCCGCGACCTGGCCGATGCCCCGGCAAAAGTCGATCTGGAGGCGCTGTCCCAAGCGCGGTGGGCCATCGGACGCTTGCAGGGCAGGGGGCGCCTGGACGATCTGCGGGACTTTCTGGGGCTGCACCGGGCGGGGCAGGGACGGGGCGACAGCGATCTGCTGCGACTGATCGGGAAAAGTTTCGAAGACGAGGCCGAGGGCTTCGCGGCGGGGTTGGCGGAGGTTGAGGGACGCCATGCGATCACGCGCGCCGCCCATGGGCTGCGGCTCTGGCGGCTCACCGATCTGTCGCCGGATGGGCATCAGCTGGAATCGGCGGTTTGGGCCGCGCGCCGGCTGGCCGATGGCACTGCGGATATGGTCTTCGTGCCCATGGGCCAGGCCGGGCGTGCTGTCTGGATGACCGGCGGGAAACCCGATCTGTTTTTGGCGAGCTGGTACAGGGCCATTTCGCAGGGCTGCTTGGACGCGGCGCATCTGGTGCGCGCCGTGTCGGCCTGGGCCGATCAGGCGCAGCGGAGTGCTGCCAGCTTCAAGGGCGCGAATGCGGGCAAGGTGATCGCGGCGCTGGTGGCGGCGCCGGTTCTGTCGGCGATGGATCTGGAACGCGAGACAGGATTAAGCCGCGACACCACCGTCAGGCTGGTAGCAAAACTTCAGGATCTCGGCCTTGTGCGGGAAATCACCGGCGGGCGGCGCTATCGGTTCTGGACGGCGCAGCTCTGAGACCCGGTGCAATGCGATCGGTACTGGTCAACCGTCCTCTGCGGCCGCGTGGCAAAGTCGTTCGGCGATCAGACCGATGATGCTGGCAGAGGCCATGCCGCCGGTTGGCGTCTCGGTCCGCGCGAGCGACTTCGCGATGGCCTCGGGGCGATGGCCATGTTGCAGCAAGAGCGAGATCAGCACGCAGGCATCCTGCACCTGAAATTCCAGCTGCGAGCCAGATTTGAAGCCAGCGGAATAGAAGATTTCGCGCGGCCGGTCGGGTTCGGCCGGATCGTAGCCGATGGTCAGGTGAACGCTGTGGCCCTCGGGCGTCTCGATCTTGTGCGTTTCGGACAGGCGCCGCCCGGGCAGGCGGTGGCGCGGATCGGGAATATCCTTATAAGTCATCACTCGGCCTTTCACTTGCGCGCGATGGGCGCGGGGCAACGGGTTCCGTGAGGTCCAGACTTGTCAGCACGGTTGCACGATCATCGGCGGAGAGGCCAGCCATGAGGCGGCTGGCAAGCCGCATCTGGCCGCGCTTTCCGAGCATCTGGTGCTTCAGTCGTTCACCGATGGCGAAGAAATACGCGCGCAGCTCGTCATAGGCTGCCAGCGCGGCCCAATTCTCGGCCTCGATCTCGACGTCCTCGAAACCGGGCGCCGGTTCGCCGGCGCCCAGGTCTTCGAGAATGAGGCCGAGAATGGCGCGGGCATCGTCTTCGTCACTGGCGGCAACGGCCTCGGAAATGCGGTGCATCGCGGCGACCCTGCCGGCCAGTCTCGGCCCGGCAGCGGGTCTTGGATCAGGCAGAGCGTCAAGCATCGTCATCACCGGCCTCTTCGCGGCGGGCGGCGTGACGCGCCAGCGTCATCTGCCGCCCGCGCGTCGAGTTCCAGGGCCGGCCAAGGGCGCGGGCGATGGTAGCGGTGGTCGCGCCGGCCAGATCCATTGCCAGGATTGTGGCGTCTTCCGCAGCGGTGAACTTGCGCACATTGTAGCCGCTGCGGGTGCAGACCATCGGGCCGCGCGAGACCGGCATCTTCCCGCGCGTGTTCGGGCTGTCGGCGCCGAGGCGCAGGCAATGCCAGCTGACGGCACCAACCGACATGTCGAGCCGGCAGGCAATGGCGGCGTGAGACAGGCCGATTTCGCGCAGGTCCGCCGCTTCGGTGAGTTGGTCATCGGTGTATTTGCGCGGGGGCATCAGCTGACGGCCTCCACCAGTTTTTCGCCCTCGAACGAGCAAACCTCATAAATCAGAACTTCCATGCCAAAGCGTTCTACGCGTTGCCGGGCGCGCTTGCGCGCCTCGGTCAGCGTCTCGCAGCGGATCGGCAGGTCGTCGGGATGATCGCGCAGTTCATAGAACATCACTGCGCCCTTACATCCGATGATGCGCGGCCAGGTCGCGCGCGTCGTGATGATGGTCGAGCATGGCCCGGAAATACGTGTGCCGATCACCGCGCCGGGCCGGATCGAACCGGGCCGGCGGGTTGATCTTCTGCGAGGCCGCGCGGATCACGCTGCGGTCACTGGCGCTGATCGGGACATTCAGGCGGCAATAGGCGGAAAAGCTGTGCATGGCGGTCCTCTTTCAAAGGGTGATGCCGGGTTTCAGGTTGCCGTCCCGATCGAGCCAGCCGCGCGCCTCGGCGCAGGACAGGCAGATGCAGGTGCCAATGGGCAGATAGGGATCGATCACCGGCGCGAAATAGGCCCAAGGGTTGAGCCTGCCGCATTTGCGGCAGGACATGACGCTCAGGGGGGTGGGGCCGCTCATGCGGCGGCCTGTTCGTCGATCATCCCGGCGGGGGTGGTTCTTATCAGCCAGTCGGCAGCTTTCTGGGCCTCGGTTGCGGCCTTGAAAATCATCCGCTTGTCGTCTTTCAGGGCGCGCAACCAGCTTTCGACATAAGCTGCTGTCTGCCCGAAATCCGGCGTCACGCCGATCTGCGCGCAGACCATGGCGCTGCCGATCTCCGCCACAAGTTCCTCAAATGCGCGGTCCGTGCGCCCATTGAACCGGCTGAAACGGTCCAGCCGATGCACGGCGCCAGTGGCGTGACAGGCTTCATGGGCCAGCGTGGCATAATATCCAGTGGCATCATGAAACGTCGCGACCAACGGCATATGGATGAAATCGCCTGCCACATCATAGAAGGCTTCCGGCCGCTCGGTGCTGCGCCGCGCGATGCCGGTTGCATCAAAGAAGGCCTCAAGTGCCGGGTCGGTTTCGGTGCCAAACTCGCGCGGGGCTTCAACGGGCTTGCCCTGAAATTCCTCGGGCAATCCGTCGATCTGATCGGCATTGAAGACACGATAGGCTTTGGCATAGCCGATGGTCTTTTCCTCACCGGTCTCGGCATCGGCCTTTTCAACGGTGCCGTATTTGACGACGGTGGCGGATTTCTCGCCCTTGCGGACCTGTGCGCCAGCCTCTTGTGCTTGCCGGTAGGTGAACCAATGGGCGCTGCGATAACCCTGTTCAGCGGCCTGCGCCCATAGCATCAGGATGTTGATACCGCGATAAGGTTCGCCGTTGCTGCGGCGGGGAAAGGGGATGCCGCCCTGATCGCCGGTCCACGGCTTTTGCCAGACCGGGGTGCCAGCCTCGATGCTGGCAATGATCTGGTCGGTGACATGCTGGTAAACATCGAATTGGGCCATCATGCGCCCTCCTGCACGGAGCGCTCTTCGGCGCTGACCTCGATGCCGCAATCGGCGCAGGTCTTGTCGTCATAGACGGTGGACAATTCCCACTCTTGCGTCTCAACGTTCCAGCGGGCGCAAGCGTCGGCCAGAATGCTCTCACCTCCGCAATGCGGGCAGTTGATGGTGATGGGCTGATGGGCTTCACGCGCGGGCATGATCGGCCTCCACCGTGATCACGACAGTTTCGCCTTCGACGCGATAGTCGATCTTACGCAGCAGCACCTGTTCCAATGCCTCACGCGGCACGCCGGGATAGGTCGCGGCGATCACGTCCAGCAGCTGCGGGCGGTCGTCCTCGAAATGATAGCCATTGATCGCCCATGCGATCAGGCCGGGGGTGTGAACGAGGGATGACGATCCCAAGCGGTATTCAGCCATTTGTGGCCTCCTTTTTGCGACGGTCCCGCCTTGGTTTTTGCCGTGGTCGGGGTGCCCATAATGGGCCGGGTTTTCAGAAGAGGACGCGGAACGCGCGCCTCTCCTGAAAGCCTGGCTCCCGCCGAGGGCAGGAGGGGGACCCGATCAAGGGTCGGTCGTAGGGGCGAGGGGAGGGGGATCACCCGGCCTGCACAGAGCCGAAGGCGAAGGAAGGCTGGGGACACCCCTCGCCGCGTGAAGCGACCGCGCCCTTGAACGGGGGAACCGGCGGTTCCCAAGGCGGCCGCGGCCACGCGGCCCAAGAAAAAGCCGGGGCGTTCGGCTTTGCCCGAATCCCCCGGCTGTCATGGCCTGCGCCCTGGCGCGGGCCGCCACCGATCTTGCTGGCCGCAGGCCGTCGCGTGAGCGACTGGATGGAACGGCAAAGGGGCGGCTTTCGCCGCCCCTGCCGTTCACTCCTGGTCGTCGTCCCGTTTCGGGAAGGCGACCATATCGACGCCGGGGAACATGTTGTGGCGGACCTGGATGGAGGTGATCTCGCCGGCGGCGTTGCGGTTGATGAAGAGGACACCGCAGCTGTCCCAGAAGTTCTTGCCGTCTTTCTCGCCGGTTTTCACGCGGAGCTTCATGCTTTCGTTGGCCATTTGGTTTTCCTTTCCTGCTTGGCGTTTCGATGAAATTTCTGGGACGGGGCAGGAAGAGCGCCGGTCAATGGCGAATTTGCCTCGCGAGGAATGGCCGTAGGCCAGGGGAAATTCGTCGTTGAAGGCCGCAGTCCGTCCGGCGCGCTGCCCTGTCATATTTCATCGATGAGAAACGCCTTCGCAGGAAAGGACGGGGTTGGCCACGACAGCAAGCGACTGCGTAACCGTGCGCGAGAAGGACGGTAAGAACGGGACCGGGCGCCTGTATCCGGTTCAACCGCAATGCAGCCGGCGCTGCTCATGCCGCCCGCCGTCAGTCAGATGAGTTCCCTCTGTCGAGTTTTGGCCCCTCCGAACTGACCGATCGGGATTGGAAGTGTAGGCGAAAGCTGCCCCATGATCCGGTTGGAACGTGACGGCTGAAGGCCAGCCCGCGTCAGCGGGCGTGACCCGAATGGGCCGAGACGGGCGGGGCAGGGCGCCAAGGACCGGCAGGTGAATGGCTGGCTCGGTACGAGACGGACAGGCGCCGGCCGCAGCCAGGCGCATCGCCCCAACAGGCTCGGGTCCGGCCGGGACGGACGGACTAGCGCGCGGTGCCCGCTTGCGGGCAGACGCCCGGAAACCACTTTTCGACCCTATTCGTCACCCTATCAATCGGGCGAATAAGCCATTGCAAAACGCAACGGTCCCGAAAACAGACGCCGGCGTGGCCGCTAACTGCTTGGTACTCAATAGCTCATTGTTCGGTCTTAGAGGTCAAAAGTCCAAGCGGCCTGGCCTTCAGATCCAGAGGCGGACCAGCAGGGCGAATACGCAGACCGCCACGAGGCCGATGGCGGTCCGTTTCAGGGTCAGTTCGCGATTCAGGGTTTCTGCGTGATTGTGCTGACGCACGGGATCTTCCTTAAACATCGGGTGCTGGCGTATGGCATCAGCGCGCCGTTTCAGGATGAGGCTGCAAAGATAGCTGACGCCGGCGAGGCCGCCGACGCAGATGACATAGAAAGTGGTGGTGTAAGTCATGATCGGTTCCTGGTTATTCCGTGGCTCGACTGCAGATGAACGCACATCTTGCTTGTACAGCGCAAGGGATATACATTATTGCATATCCTGAATATTCTCTGAGAGATATACAATGCCGCTATATGTTCGAGACGAGACGGTGAACGATCTGGCCGTGAAGCTGGCCGGCCTGACTGGCCAGAACAAGACGGCTGCGGTCAGGATGGCATTGGAAGATGCCATCGACAAGCAGACGAGCGTAAAAACCCTGTCTCAGCGGGTCTCTGCGATCCAGCGCGCCGCGCGTCAGCGCGGCCTCGGCCCGGATGGTTTTGACGACAAGCCGCTGATGGACGATCTGTCCGGGGGTCTTTGATGTTTGTCGATGCCTCGGCCATGGTCGCGATCATCAAGGGTGAGCCGGAAGCCGCAGGCTTCGTGGCCGCGCTTGATGCCGCGAGGGGCAAGGTCTTCGTTTCACCGATCTCGCGCTTCGAGGCGGTGATTTCGCTGGCCGTCCAGATGGCGCAAAAGCGTGGCGACGAACATATGGCGACCGATGATCACATGGCGGCAGGCGAGCTGGTTAGCGCGCTGCTGGCGGAAGCCGGAGCGCGCGAGGTTCACATCACGGAAAGCATCGGGCAGGCGGCGCGAAGCGCCGCACTTACCTATGGCAAGGTAGCGGGCCACCCGGCGAAGCTGAATATGGGCGATTGTTTCGCCTATGCCTGTGCGAAAGCGTATCATGTGCCGTTGCTCTATAAGGGCAACGACTTCAAGCAGACGGATCTGGGGTAACGATGATGGCTTTGCCGATGGAAGGGCGGTTGATCCTGGAAACCGCCGACGGCGCAGAAATCGAACTTGCGGCGGGCGAGGGCCAGCGCGTTCTTTACGCGCTGGTGACGCTCGCGCAGACGCCCGTTGCGCCCCATATCACGGTCGCCGCGGTTCGGACGCCACAAGGCGTCGAATTGTGGCGCGGAACGTCAGCCGGTGCGGCTCAATGACGGGCCGCGATGAGGCAGAAGACAGGCTTCGCGGCCCGCGCAAGCTCGGGCCTTATGCGGATCGCGATCTTGATTGCCAGGAAGCCCTGGAAGCTGGCTTGATGGCTTTGGTTGATCGGGCCGAGGCGGCAGGCTGGCTACGGATCGAAGCCTATGCGGCGCTTGTCGAGCTGATCGACCATCAGGCCATGGCGGACCAGGCCAGGGAATTGACGGCAGAGACGATAGACCGTTTGCGAGGGTCAAAGAACTGAGGCCCGCGCCGCCCGGCAACAGCGACCATCAAGACAAACAGGATTTCATGAAACATCTTCTCCTTGCCGCGATAATCGCTGTTGCTGGAACGCCGGCGTTGTCGATCGGCGTCTGCGACGGGCCGAACCGGCACACCTGCGTTGTCGACGGTGATACGGTGTGGTTGGACGGCACAAAATACAGAATGGCTGGCTATGACGCGCCGGAAACAACCACGAATATTTGCGGCGGACAGGCAGAGGTCGATTTGGGACGCCGCGCAACGCGGCGCGTTGTCGAGCTGCTGAACGCGGGCAATATCAGCATCGCCGATCACGGCACGCGCGGCAAATACGGGCGCGGTCTGATTTCGATCTACTCCGGCGGAACGGATATTGGCGACATTCTCATCCGCGAGGGCCTTGCCCGACACTGGCCGCACGGTCGCGAGTTCTGGTGCCGCTGACAGGCGAAGACCGGCTGGCCTTTGGCGTAATGGACACCAATTGACCGGCCAAGCGTGTTCTCTATATGTTCCGACCATGCCCGCGGTTCCGTCCTCCAACAAGTTTGCCAATCGATCGATCAGCGACTGCGCCCGCGACCAGATGCTGATCACGATGCGCTGCAATTGCTGCCGGCGGCAGGTGGTGTTTTGGGCCGAGGATCTGGATCGCGTCCTAGAGGGCAAGTTTCACGAGGCGCACAAGCCGATCTGGCCCTGCTCAAATTGCCGGACGATAGACTATATGCAGATGCGCTGGAGCATTCCGGCAGCCTCGGAAATCGCCGCTGGCTTGACCGTCAGGCGACCAGTCCGGAAGATCACGAAATGGATCTGGCGCGACGAAAGGGCTTAGTCGATGTGTAATCTTTACAGCAACACGACGACGCAAGAGGCGATGCGCCGCATGTTCGACGGCCTGGCAGACCGGGCCGGCAACCTGAAGCCTGGTCGGGTTTACCCCGACCAGATGGGGGCCATCGTGCGGCATGGCGATGGGGCTTTGGAGCTGGTGCAGAGCCGGTGGGGACTGCCATCGCCCAAATTCGCCCTGAAAACCGAACGGGATCCCGGCGTGACGAATGTGCGCAATCTCGGATCGGCTCATTGGCGGCGGTGGCTCGGCCGCGATCATCGCTGTCTGGTGCCGGTGACGGCTTTTGCCGAACCGGCTGGCAAGGGCCGGGGCAACCAGTGGTTTGCCCTGGCGGATGAAAGACCGATGTTCTTCGCCGGAATCGAGGTCAGGGACTGGACCTCGGTTCGCAAGGTGAAGGACGGCGAAACGATGGACGATCTCTATGCCTTCCTGACCTGTGACCCGAACGCAGAGGTTAAGCCTGTTCACCCGAAGGCCATGCCGGTCATTCTCACGGAACCGGAGGAATGGCGCGCCTGGATGGACGGCATCCCGGCACCGGAGCTTCAACGCCCGCTGGCTGATGGACTGCTGTGCTTGATCGAGGACGACGATCCGAGGGCAAGGACTGATCCGCCGCGCCCATAGGCGCGGCTCGGCGCGAAGCGCACGGGCCTGGCCTGTCCCCGGCCCATAGCCGGGGCCGGCCAGGGCAACCCGCCGACCGCGCGACAAAAAAAGACCCCGCGACGCGCGCGGGGCCAGTTGAACCTTCGTCGCAGAAGGAAAGGGGTCAGCGGGCGCACTGTTCTGGGTCTAATCCCGTTCGCGCCCGTGTAGGTCGATGATCCAGCCAGCGCCATCGGGACGGATGGTCATAGATCGATCCTCCATGAAGGACGGGGCGCGCGACTTGCGCGCGCCCCGCTTCGGTCACTCCATCCCCTCGGGCACCCACGCGGCGATCCGGGCTTCCTGTGCCTCGGTCAGTCCGTGGGCCTTTCGGGTGGATGGGTCCGCAAACAGCTTTTCCAGCTTCTCGGCCTTCTCGCCCTTTTTCAGCTTGGCGAAGGTGGTGGCGGTCGGGTGCGCGTCTTTCAGGTCCAGCAGATCGCGCCACAACTCGTTGAGGTAGGGGCCTCCGACACGGCTGAAGAAATTCGCTGCCGTGGGGGTCCAGACCTCGCGGATCGCGGGTTTGGCGTCCTTGTCGACCAGTGCGCGCAGTTCGTCGGAACCGCCGCGATATTGGGCCGCAAGGAACCGGGCCAACTCGCCGCGAACGTGATCCTCGCCCTTCTTGCGGAAGGCGCGGAAGGATTTGGCCAAGTCTTTGCCATACATGTCGGGCGGGGTACCGTTGGTCAGACGATCATCCAGCGCATAGCCTTCCGCTGCCGTTGTCGGCCAGTTCGGCACGTCCTCGGTCGAAAGCCCGAACGGCTTCTGCCAGTGCAGATCATGGCTCAACTGATAGGCCAGAAGGGCGATCAGCAGGTCAGGATCGCGCAAGACAGCATGTTGACGCGCACCGGCGGCAACCCGGTTCAGATCGTCGCGCAAGGCATTGCTGATGGGCGATTTCGGCGCGGCATCGGTGCTTCCGGTCTGTCCGCGCGATGCCGCGTGGCCGGTCAGAACCTCCGCCGCGATGGCGGCTTCGCGATCCTCGGGGCGGACATAGGCAGCTTGCACGGTCAATTGCCCTGCGCGGTCCACAAAGATGAACAACCCGGCATGATCGCGCTGCGAGGCGGTGAAATCACCCGCATTGATCGCTTCCAGCGCGTCCAGTTCAGCCTGACCTGCTTCATCCAGCACGTCCCCCTCCGCCAGTTCCGCCAGTTCGTCATAGCGGGCGGCCTGTTCCTCTGTCAGATCGCCCTCGACGCGATAGATGCGGTCCAGTTTCGACGTGACCTCATAGGCGATATACTGGTCGCCGGTCGTCTCGACCCATTTCCAGCCATGACCGAGCAATTCGGCGTCCATGGCAAGCTTTTCGGCAAAGAGGCGGTCCAGCAACTCGGCATCGGCCAGAAAGACCTGATCCGCGAACAGATCGCGGGTCAAATGGCCGCCCGCGCCCTCATAGGCGTCCAGCCCCACATAGGCGACACGGCGATCAGATTTGCCGATGGTGTCGGGCTGCAACATCTGTTTCAGCCGCGCCACGGAATAATCTTCGCCGCGCACCCGGTCCAGCACGTCGAGCGCAAGGGCTTCGCTTTGGGCCACGGTGAAGCATTCCGCTGCACCAAGGGTGATTTCACCGGCTTTCAGCGCGTCCAGCACCGGAACCGGCAGGGCTGCAAGGGCAAGGCGGCGATAGACGTGCTTTTCGGTCTGACCGAACACGCGGGCGATGGCCGGGACGGTGCTGCCGCTGTCCGCCATCCGGCCATAGGCGCGAATTTCGTCGGCGGGGTGCAGGGCTTCGCGGGCGGTGTTTTCGATGCTGGCCCATGCCCGTGCGGTAGCTTCATCAGGGGCGATCCGCACCGGGATTTCAGCCAGACCGATAGCGGCCATGTCCTCGGCCGGCAGTTCCGTCATCGCCAGCAGGCGACGGCCACCGGCGACGATGCCGACCTTGCCGTCCTCGTCCAGATGACCGGCAAGGTTCTGGATCAGCCCCGCAACCTTGATGCTTTCGGCCAGCAGCCGCAGGCCATCCCAATCGCTGCCGGTGCGGGTGCGTGGGTTCATGGGCGAGACATAGAGGCGATCCAGCGGGAAATACTGGATCGGGGCCTTGTCGATAGCACTCTGTTTCATGGTTCATATCCTTGTTTGCGACGTTGTTTTTGTGGTATCGGTGCCCCGGCTCTTATGGGCCGAGGCGAGGGGGCTTAGATGACCCCGTGCTGGATCAGGAAGGCGCGGCCGATCTTCGCGGAATGTCCGCCCTTCCTGATGAGCGCCCACGCTTCGGTGATGCGGCTCTCAAGCCATTCGTTCGTTGTTCTCACCTCCTTTCGCTTTCGGGGTGGTCGGGGGGGACGTTGGCCGTCCCTCCCCTTCCTTGAGCCTGCTCGACAGGCTCGGCCTCGGCCCGACCGGAGCAAATCAGGCCGAACTCGGGATCAGTATTCAGAGGGCAGAAGGATGGTCAGAACGCGGGTGGTCCGGTCCAGATTGGCCGGTTCGCTGGACCCGTATTCACAAGCCTCGTCATAGAGATCGATCTTGAAATAGATGCGGGTTCCTTCGACGTTCAGGATGGCAAAGTCCCGTGCGCCGAAGGGGTCATTGTCCTCGGAAAAATCGGTGAACATCGACACCGATAGCAGGCAGAGGCTGACAAAGGCCGGGCCTTTGGCGTTGATGCCCGGCGTCAGCATGACGCGGGCCTTCATGCCTTTCGGCGTGGCGATCAGCAGGCCAAGGCGCAGCAGATCGTTCTGTTTTGCAATGGTGGCGGTTTCCACGGTCGGGAAATCGCGGCACTTGCCGACAGCGCGGCAGTTCGGGCATTGGCAGGGCTGTTCTGCGGCCTCGATCCGGTGCGAACAGGCGGCACAAACATAGATCAGCTTCGTATCGGCAAGCATGGTCGATTTCCTTTTTGCGACGGTCCCGCCTTGGTCTTTGCCGTGGTCGGGGTGCCCATAATGGGCCGGGTTTTCAGAAGAGGACGCGGGAACCGCGCGCCTCTCCTGAAAGCCTGGCTCCCGCCGAGGGCAGGAGGGGGACCCGATCAAGGGTCGGCCGTAGGGGCGAGGGGAGGGGGATCACCCGGCCTGCACGGAGCCGAAGGCGAAGGAAGGCCGGGGACACCCCTCGCCCCGTCAAGCGTCCGCGCCCTTGAACGGGGGAACCGGCGGTTCCCAAGGCGGCCGCGGCCACGCGGCCAAAAGCAAAAGCCGGGGCGTTCGGCTTCGTCCGAATCCCCCGGCTGTCGTGGCCTGCGCCCTGGCGCGGGCCTCAATAGGTTCTTCATCTGCGCGAGAGGTTCAGGTTGTCCACAGGCTGACGCTCGATCCGTGATCGTCTCGCTTTCAGCCTGCAAGGCCCTGCGCTGCGCTCCGGGCTGGACAACCTGCCGGCATCGCCGCGCCCGCGACAGGGATTGTCACCCGAAGGGCCGAGACCCGCGTTGCGGGGCTCGGGCGAAGGGCGGGCCATGCCCGACCGCAGCTAAAGCCCGGTCCCGGCAAGGCCGGGGGTCGCCACAGGAAATTTCATGTATAAACTCAGTGTCATCAAGTTGCGAAGCGAGATCATGAAATATCTGCCGATGCTCGGCGGAACACAGTTTGCCATCTGGCTCGGATGGGCGAACCGCTATCGCCCGCGCCGAACACCAGCAGGTGACGACCAGCGACGACAGACATGAAGGGCGATCAGACGCGCCCTGGCCCGCCGCGGCACCGCTGTCCTGCGCGCTTCTCGCGGCTCTGATTCTCTGGCCGGCTGCTTGCCATCCGGCGCAGCTGAATATGGGCGATGCGCTGTCCTATGCCTGCGTCAGGGCCGAACAGGTTCCGCTGCTCTACAAGGGACGGGATTTCAGCGAAACGGTGGCTTAGTCCCAGATCAATCGTGAATTACGGATACCCCGTTTTAATCGTGGACCGGCTTCCGTCAGGCAGCAGGCACAGTGTCCGGTCGGCAAAGAGGTCAGAAACGACCTGCATTTCACCCTCCTGCTGACGGCATTCATCGGCGGTCAGGTGATTTGCCCGCCTCGCCTCTGCTTGTGCTTTGGCGTTCTGCACCATCATGAGGCCAACAATAGTTCCGAGAAAAATCATGGTGCCCGCTCCGAACATCATGGAAACCCCGCCAATGCCCATCCTATCCGATGAGTAGCTCCAAACACCGAAGCCAATGACGGCAAAGCCCATGATAGCGGATGCGATAAAAAGTGGGTCTGAAATGATACTTTCCATTTGATCCTCATTGTGTGTGGGATACTGCCCGAGATTCTGCGAAACGGTGGCTTAGTCCCAGATCAATCGTGAATTACGGATACCCATTTTTTCTAGCCTCGCTCGTGCAAAAAGCAGGAGTGGTGTAACCTCGTTCAGTTCTTCGAACGGCTCGTATTTTTTAGGCCGGCGCATCATCAGCTTGAATTTTTTCCATCTACGCATTGTCAGGTTAATTTTCCTGATCGGCCCGTTCGATCATATTGATTGTAGCTCGCGCGGACTTTCGTAACCCCAGGCTGTGGCTTTCGTCCGTAACGCACCGGCGCGCCGCCTCGACAAAGGATGGCAGCGCCGGATCGTCCAGACGCAGGCTGACATGCTTGCTGGTCCTCGTCTGCGGCGCCGGCACGCCGCCATGTTGCGCTTGAAAGTCATAGAATGCAGGCGGAACCCGGACAGCTTTAGGCGCGATCTCGTCTTCATGAACGACCGGCTCGATACCGGACTGCTGAACAGCCTCGATGATTATTTCAGTGAGTGATCTTCCGCTACGTTCCGCCTCACGCTCCAAGCCCCGTCTCAACGGGATCGGCATCCTTATGGGTAAAATAGGCGTTGCCATTGAAAGATGCCTCTTGTTGCGACAATCAATGTATATACATTCAACAGCGCAAACAAGCGCATTCGCGTCTTAGTTGCGCTGCAATTTCCGCCAGTCTTTGGGCAATGTGAACTGGCCTGCCCAGAGACCCGATCTGCTCGCCCTGGCGGCGCGTTGTGCTTCGGCATATGCGTGGTTGCGGTCGAAATACGGAACCGCCCATCCGTTGCGGACGAGCCATTCGCCCAGGTCTCGGCCGTGTGCTGTGCATCTTGCCAGCCAGCGCCAATACCTATCTTGGCCCTCGGTCCTGCATGATACTGGTCCAGCTCCAAGATGATCCGCAAGCATGTGGGCAGCTCTCTGGCCGCATCGCCATCGTCGGCCCGAAGGGCTGTAGCAGACCTGCCCGGCTTCAGGGGCATCGACGCCAGAAATCCTTATCCTCTGGGAACGGATCTCGATTGTGTCGCCGTCGATCACGCTGGCCCGGCCGGCGACATGACCGGCAATTACCGGCGTGGCGAACTGGAACGCAACCACAGCCATCAGCACCAGGCCGTGTCTCACGGCTCTGCCCTTGATCGCTCAACAAGACCTATAAGCGACCCGGAAAGGTTAAACTGTCCGGCAAGCTGCAACCGCGTGAACGCGCGAAGTGCTCCCCCTGGGCTGTGGATAGGGTGCGTCGGATGATTTCGGTTCGCGTCGATGATCAAGACCGCCAATGCCGCGCGCATCGAGCCGAATACCTGCAAGGCTTCTTCCCAAGCTGAAGCATTGATGCCCAGGTCAGGTAGGAGCATGATCGCAACGCTTCGCAGATGCCTGTCTGTCATCTGTTCCCCAACAGGGCAAATGGCATCGAGACAGAACCGGAAATTCTGGCCGGCAATGGATCTGATCTTCTCGGGGGTCAGCCAGGACAGATCGTCGGGATTGCCAGCAGGACTTAAGCCGCCGATACTTTTTTCTCTGCATTCTGCGCCGCTAGGCGCAGACTTAAGGAAATCGTTGTCGGCCCGATGGCGGGCCGGGTCAAAGCCCTGGCTTTCCAGCGCATCGGCCAGCGCCAGAACCATGCCGCCGGCACCGGCGGCGGGTTCCGACACGGTGATGAATCCCTGCGCCTCGATCTGTGCGGGTGCATCGCCAAGGCTCATTTCGGCCATCAGGCGACTGATCTCATAGGGCGTGAAAAACTGCCCGAGACCAGCATCTAGCGCGCCGATCTCGGCGGCGACCTGGCCGAAGAAGTCGAGGCCGCCGCCGGCAATGGCCTCGATGGCGATGGCCATCATTTCGGGCATCCGGCGTATATCGTCCTTGTTCGGAAACCTGCCGACGCAATCCATATACTCGGCTTCCAGCCGGTCCTGTTGATCGGCAAAGGGTGAGGCACGCTTGGCGAGGGCGCAATAGGCCATTTCACAGAACAGGCGGAAGATCTCGGTGCGGGTTTTCGAGCGATCGAATTGGTCGAGCGCGCGCACGAATGCGGTCACGGCGGGATGGGCCATGTCAAATTCCTTGTCGGGATGTGGGTGCCGCCGCGCCATAAGGCGCGGCGCGGCTGCGTCAGATGTGTGTCCAGTCGCGGGACATGATGTTGCTGACGGAATAGCGCCCGCCGTTTTCGGTGCTGATGAACACGGTCCGGTTGCTGCGTCCCCATTTTTCCCGCGCGATGCGGAAGGTCTGCAGCTCGGCTCCGTCCGAAAACCGCAAGGGTGTCGCCAGACGGATCACGTCGCCCGACTTCAGGCGGCGACCAGAGCGCGCGGCATGGGCACGGCACCGCATCCGCCAATCGAGGGCAAATTCGGCGCTGGTCGGCGACAGCAGGTCCAGCAGCTTCGCGGGGGCCTCGGCCTGATTGGGACCGCTGGTTTCGTCCATGTCCTTGTAACCCCATTCGCCCTTACGGCTCGTGGTTAGGAACACAGCAGCGAAAGTATATCCGCCTGTGGCGTCAGTCTCGAAATACCCGGTTGGGTCGCGCCCGGTGTCCAACCGGCCGACGGCGGGCTCGGCGCGGACCGCCGCATACCAGACCGCGCCCCTGCGGCTGATCAGGACGGGGAAACCCCGCCCTGTCTCATTGTTCCAGGTGCAGAGCCGGGCGATTTCATCGCGGATGATTGCGGGGTGTCGGGATAGATGAGCCAGCCCATATCAGCCCCTCCGCGCGTTGAGGGCGATCAGGATCAGGTCGCGCAGTTCTTCCAGTGGATGCGCATCAGCGTCATCCACGCGCGCGGCGGGGTCATTCTGATCGGGGATTTCATCCAGAATGCGCTGTGCCAGCAGGTCGACCAGATCGGGCAGACGGGTATTGGCATAGGCATGGGACAGGTCGCGATACTCGATCAGTTCTCCGGTCAGGTCCACGATCCGGGCAAGGGCTTCGCCGATCTCGCCCAAAGGGGCATCATGGACGATCTGCCATTCCTCCGCGTCCCGGTGAAAACCATAGACCGACCAGAAATCATGCTCGCCGGGATTGCAAACTTCGATGCTGCCGCCCATGTCGCGAACAGGTGACACGCAAAAGCCCGTGAAATCAAAAATGGTCGTGCCACGCGGCAGGCCGTTGAAGCTTTGGCCAAGAGCGGCTTGGTCGATCTGTTGACCAGCGCGGCGATACTGAACGGCACTGATCCATTTTCCAGCTTCGGATGCTTTGGCGCGGAGATCGTCCAGCGTGAAGGTGCCGAGATATTCGCCGGTCACATCGAACGCGGCCCAGAGATTGAGCCAACGACCCTCGTTGCGCGTCAGGCCATCAAAGTTGTGAAACATGGTCGATTTCCTTTTTTGCGACGGTCCCGCCTTGGTCTCTGCCGTGGTCGGGGTGCCCATAATGGGCCGGGGTTTCAGAAGAGGACGCGGAACGCGCGCCTCTCCTGAAAGCCTGGCTCCCGCCGAGGGCAGGAGGGGGACCCGATCAAGGGTCGGTCGTAGGGGCGAGGGGAGGGGGATCACCCGGCCTGCACAGAGCCGAAGGCGAAGGAAGGCTGGGGACACCCCTCGCCGCGTGAAGCGACCGCGCCCTTGAACGGGGGAACCGGCGGTTCCCTGAACGGCCGCGGCCACGCGGCCCAACGAAAATGTGGATTGCCACCGAAGTCTTCCTCAGGTGGCCACTATTCTTCCTTTGTGGCGTGATCTGCTGGACCTGATCGCGGGGCGCACACGAGTTCGCTGTGGCCGCGGCGTCGGCATGGGATGGACGCCCGTGCGTCATTGAGGTTGTGTAGCGCGGATCGACACGAACGGCCCAGAGCTGCCGTTCGCCAGAGTGGCCATCGCCGCAGCGCGGCTTCCCCATACCTGACCTTCGTGGCACCGTGCAGCATCGTTCAGGGCTTCAAGGTCAGCAATGCGGGACGAAGTGAGCTTTCGCTGCAGCTACGCTAAGGTCTGCTTCCCTCGCAAACCAGCCGGTGACGCACCGCCGGTAAAGGAGCCAAGGTACGTCTGTAGGACAGATCGGAATGAACCCCACTTGTCTTTTTTCTAAGTTCCTTAGGACACGAACATGACAGAAATCAAACATGGTCTGCCTTCGGGCATGGAGAGCGCCGCCGCACAGCTCTATTGGGAAGCTTTTGGCGGAAAATTGGGCAAGCTTCTTGGGCCGAGCCAGCGCGGCGAACGCTTTTTTTGCGAAACGATCAACCGATCCTCCATTATTGCCGCCACGCAAGATGGAGAACTTCTTGGGATTGTCGCCTTCAAATCAGATGGAGAGGGATTTTCCCGCGCAGGGGTAAAGGACCTCTTTCGACACTATGGAATTGGAGCAATTTGGCGTCTTATTCCACTTGCAATGCTGGAACGATCTTCCGCAGCAGATACGTTGCAAATGGACGGAGTTTGCGTCAGCGCTTCGGCGCGTGGGAAGGGCGTTGGCTCGGCTCTTTTTGACGCTCTCTTCACCTATGCCCACGAGCGCGACTATCGCTACATCACGCTGGACGTTATTGACACAAACCCACGCGCTAAAGCCCTTTACGAACGACTTGGTTTTGAGGCGACGAAAACCGAAGGCACCTCTTTTCTGAAGCCGCTCCTTGGTTTTTCCTACGCCACTAAAATGCGACGCGCGCTCTGACCTGGTCCTCAAGACGTATGACTAAGAGCTTTGGAAGGCGCCCGAAAGCATATTTTGAAGCCAAGGAATTTGAAGCGCTCGCTTTTGCCCAAAGGGGACTTTAGCTGCGTTACAGAATATCGGTTAGTAAGGGCTCGGAGCAGACATGCGGCGCAGCAGCGGGTCGAACAGCCGGCAGGCATCAGCGGACGTCGCTCCCGGCCCGAACCTGCCGTTCGCCTGTGCCACCAACGCCGTGGCGCGGCTTCCCCAAACCGGCCATCTGTGGCACCGCGCAGCATAGTCCAGAGCCCCAAGGTCGGCAGTGCGGACGAAACGGACCTTCGTTTTCTCATGACTAATGTCCGCTGAGCCAATTCAACCGCAGAAAACCTTCATGCGTTTTGGCCGTGGGCTACCTTAATGAGTGCCAGTTGCTCTGTCGTTGGGCCACCCTCGCCAACATGAAATTGCGACTTGATCCTTGCACTGCCAAAGCTGGAAGACGGCAACAAGTCCGGCCCGGAAGGTGGCAAAGCAAGTCCACAGCGCAGGCCGTACTCTCCGGATGGCGCAACGATCATGAACTGCGTCTTCGCGCGATACCCCACATATGTTTTGCACGGCACGCGTTCGGTTCCTGGCAGCTCGGCGGCTTTGGTGTCTATCGCCTCAAAAAGGCGTTGTGCGCCGGGTTTTCCTTCGAAGAGTGCTGTAACAAGATCATCCGTCGCCTCGTATTCGTTGCCTGATGCGGCTTCCTTGATGATCGCGACGGCGGTGTAATGCCCAAGTCCGTGGGTAGCCTTAAGATGGGCCACCAGATCCTTATCGTTTCTCTCGCAGCGCTCTTCGGTGACGACCTCGCGCCAGTGATCGAAGGTGTGGCCCGTCTTGGTCTTCAAGTTGCCAATGATCCGATCATGCATTTCTCTCGGTGAGAGTGCCATCACACTGCCTCCACCGCCATACCGTCAATCGCGGTCGGCAGCTTCTTTCCAATGATGGTTTTCCAGCCCTGACCCAAAATGATGCGCGGGATGATGTTGGAAACTTTGAACCCTTCCTGAACAAGCTGCACTTCTGTGCCCGCCTCAAGCGGCGACAGGAAAATTGTCACCTTGGTGTCGATTCCGCCGCCTTTCCAAGAGAACGCCAATCGACTTTGCGGTTCTAGATCCAGCACCTTGCAGTCGACGATGCCGTCGAAGCCCGGCGCAGGTTTCGTGAGGAACTGAAACTGGTGGCCAACTTTGGGTCGAAAGTCGTTTGGCATCAGCCATTTCTCAATGTGCTGGCTGTCTGTCAAAGCGGCCCAGACCATCTCCTGCGGATAGGCCAAGCGGCGCGTCACGTGTATCGTTTTCATGGCCGAAGCCTCCTTCAGTTCTTCTGTTTGTTAAGGTGACTTTCCAAGGCGTCGAACGCCCCAGCCCACTGGTTGCGAAACGGGTCCAGCCAATCATCGAGCAGCAGTAATTGTCCGACCTCGACCGCGTAGTACCTGTTGCGTCCGACCTTTCGGTCGCGAACGAGGCCTGCATCCTTAAGAACGGCGAGATGTTGGGAGACCGCCGACTGTGAAATATCGGTGCGAGCCGTCAGGTCACTGACCGTACGATCTTCATCAATCATCGCGGCAAGCATATCCCTTCTGACAGAGACGGAGAGGGCACGGAAGATATCATCGAAGTTCGACATGGAAACCCATTAGTTGTAGCTTATGGATTAATGCATTAGTGATGGCTAATTCGTCAACAGTTTTTTTCTACCTAAGTCTTGGTGGCCAGCAGATGAGAGAGCGCCAAAGCAGCCGTTCGTGCACCGCGCAGCATCAAGTAAATTGGGCTCGAAGCGGACATGCGGCGGTGCGGCATGCACCTCGCCCTGGCACGCCAAGCCTGCGGACGGTGACGGCCCAAAGCGGACCTTCATCCCGACGCCGAGCGCCGCGTTGCAGCTTCTCCAGACCTGCCATCCGCTGCGGGTGCTCGATTTCTTTAGTGTCTGAGGTCCGCACTGCGGACCTTCCTGCCGTTCGCTACGGGCGCAGCATCACAACCCTAGTCTGAGGCAAGATCGGCCGCAGGGTGGGAAGCGGTCATTCGCTGCAAGCGCGACATAGTACCGCGCAACCTGTGTAACAGACGCGCAGAATCTGATTTATTTTAGGATGACTTGAGAGACAACAGTGCTGTGTACGATTGCGAGACGACCGAGATGGGTGAGGCAAAGAAAAAGCAGCAACGGCATAGGAGAGTTATGCAAGCGGCCAATGGGTGTATCTATTGCGCAGGGCGTCGGCGCGCGGAGCAGGTCGATCACATGCCGCCACGCATGATGTTTCGGTTGGGCCAGCGCCCAAAAGGACTGGAATTTCCCAGTTGTGGCCCGTGCAACCAAGGTACCAGCCGCCTCGACGTCGCCGCATCATTTATGGCACGCACTTTCCCGGGAATCGCTACATCCGCCGACAGTGCGGAATGGGACAAGGTCATGAGCGAAGTGCATCGCGTTGCTCCGGACCTCCTTCGCGAGATGTGGATACCGCCGCACGAAATGCGCCAAGCAATGTGGAGCGAGGGAATATTCGACCGCAATTTTGCTGCATTCCGGGCCGACGGCCCAATCATGGGTGCATATATGCAGGCATTCGCGGCCAAGATTGGTTTCGCTTTGCACTACGAGGCCACCGGGAATTTCGTGCCCCGGAGGGCCGAGTGCAGGTGCGATGGTTCACAAGCTCGGAGGTGTATGGCGGTCGTCTGCCCCCAGCCTATTCGCCAGTATTGGGACGCCCGCATCATGCAGCAGGGCAAGATCACTTCGCAGGGCAACTTCGAGTACGGCTGGGGCACCTATTTAGAGAGCCCCGATGTGCCGCTCTACTACGCCAGGGTCCGAGAGGCGTTTGCGGCCGCGGCTTTCGTCGTTCTGGATGAGGGATCGCTGCCTTTTCCTGAGGGAGAACTTGCGACCTTCGCTCCTGGAGATCTTGTAATGCCGCTCTCGGACCGGATCACGGCAGGGTAGGAGAACAAAATGAACCAGCCGACCGAAACCTCGGGCCAGCTGTTCGTGATCGTCATCGACGAGACTTACGGTGGTGACGAGGAAACTTGGGAGGCCGATAGCGAACGGTATCGGCGACAGCTGGAACAGGAGTTCGAAGCGGTCTTTCAGGAGGTCAACGTCGGACCCGGGGCTGACATACCAGCCTTCCTGACCGAGGTGATCAACGCGAGAGTGCCGCTCTGGAGCGCTGCATTGGTCACGTTCTTCGCCGGCAAGAGGATCAAAGAGAACCTGGACGCTTGGACGGAGATGGCCTACGCCCTCCGTCGCTTCTTCGCCCGCCCCATCATTTTGGCGCGCCACGGCGCTGCAGTTCTCGCTTTGGAAGCAGTTTTCGATGAGTTGGGAGGCATGCCCAAGGTGGTCCGGCTTGTCCGCTATCGAGCCGGGCACCTGGAGGAGGATGGTTCACCCGCCCAAGCCGACCTCGGCGATGGAATAGAAGAGAATCCGCCAACCCTCAACTTGGGTTATGTGGTTCACCTCTTTGAGATCGAGGCGGACGGGGTATTTTTTCGTGTGTCGGTGGACGGCAAACGGGCACAAGTCTGGCGCAGCGCCTGATCTTGGAGGTCTGCCAGTCTGGGCCGGGTCTACCCTATCGGTCCCACCATCCGTCGAGGATGCCTTTGAGCTGGGTGATCCGATCACGGACCAAAGAGGCCTTCTCGCCGGCCCAGAGAAGCGGATACATCGAACCGCCCTCGACCTGCGAGGCGAGGAGACCGGCGTGTCTGTTTGCAAAATCGGCCCAAGCTGCTTGCAATTCTTGAAGAGCATCACCATCGATTCTAGGGAGGGCAGCTACTTTCCTCAAAATTGCCTCTAGCTCTTCCTCCTCACGGCGCAGGTCTTCGCCGGCAACTATGTTCATCCCGCTTTGCGTCTGAGGAACCGAGCCGCGGAGAACGTCGATTACGGACCAATCCGTTGCCTCGACAAACGTACTGGTGGCATCGATGAGGTCTGAAAGCTCCTTGGAGTCAAAGACAGTCCCGGTAGGAAGCTCGTGGGTTAGTACGTGGCGGACCTCGAAGAGTCGGGCGAGAGAAGTCATCATCACATCGTAATCGGCGACGATGGGGGCAGAGGCCATTCATCCATTTCCTCTGTCCAGCGCGGATGGACCGTCTGTAGCCTGCCCGCAAATCCGCCGACCAGGGTATCCAAGATGTTCATGATTCCATCGACGCCACTGAGGGATACAGTATGGGCGACGAAATCTCCGATGGTCAGCTCGCGCCGGTCGACATGGGCAGCGAATGCGAGGTCGATCTTGGTGCCTTTGACGAGTTTCTCAGCACGCTCGAAGATGGCCTCGTCCCCGTCGACAAGCTCAGCGATCACTTCGCGCAGGAAAACCTCTAGAATCGTGACCAGTCGGATAGGCGCGAACTGAAGATGCAGGGGCGCGATCCGGTAATGGCGTCAACCTCGGCGCGCAGCGCGTTGATTTGGCCGACCAATTCAGTGCCGAGGCGGCGATGCTCGCCGCGGCGGACGTTCCGGTCGATGATTTGCTGATAGGACGAGCGTCGCATGGTTGTCGAAGTATAGCCTGTGAAAGCGGATTTCTACACTCCTTCAGCACAAGCCAGCAAGTTCCCCACTTCCGACCTTCATAATGGCTTCTCTCGTACTTGCGGAAAATGGCTGCTTCGGTGAGCTGCGAGGTAGTGCTAGCGCGAAAAGTAAACGTCCGCTTTGGGGCGGCTCTTCTTGCTGCGACTGCAATCGCTGCTGGACGGTCGAATGTCGGTGATGGGCTCTTCGCGTCGATCTGCCGCCATGTGCAACGCGAGCGGTGCTGGGCTGCCTCTGACCCGCGCTCCCGGCCCAAAACGGTAAGTCGGCCGCAGCGCTAAGTGCTTAGATACAACTTACCTAAGGGGTAAGTAGCGGTCAATGTATGGACAACGCTACGCCCCGTTTGGCGATTTCAAACGCAATGCCGCGCAAGCCCATTCCAAATAGCGCTTTGAAGTACCTTCTAGGTATGTGAGTGGATCAATTTCGGATAAGACTATGTCCCGTGGCACCGTGAACTTGATTTGGTGACTAAGCAAGCAGCCGATAACATAGTCGTCAAATTCATCTTCGTGAAATTGACACGCAGCAAGCCCAAAATGTTCATTCAACAATGGATCAATATTTGAATATATAAAGTTCAAACACTCAGATTGCGTATCGGCGTCTCCATCATCGACAAAGTGCTGAATCTGATTTCGAAGTGCCGCAATCCGTCGATAACTAGCTATGTTCGGAATTTTAATTCCTGATGTGGCCCACAGTATGCTCGGCAACATCGAAAAATCGTGCGTTCGGCCATTCTTGAGAAGCCAGTTCAAATCAACTGCATCATTTGTTGTTTTTTCTCCAATATTCTTAAAAAGCAGCAAAGGATGCTCTTTAGCTATCAATGCCTTAAGAGTGAGTTCTCCCGCGTGAGCTGCCGCCAAAGGCGCGAGTGATTTCCGGTGCTCCATTCCAGGATCAAAATAGACGGCATCGGTGTTTGCCCTTGTCAGAGCATCAGTCGCAAGCCTAAGAATTCTTGTAGATATATCCTCAAACTTTCGTGCATGATGTCATCACTTTTAACCGAGCACTTGCGGTGAATGAAAATCAAGAGAGGTTGAGAGAAGAATTGAGATTTTCGAGCACCGGACTCTTGTTGCGCAACATTGCCGGCACGATCACTTGCGTGCTTGCTTTAGTATCAATCATCTAGAAGAACCTTGCTGAAGGCCTGATTCCGTTTCTTCGCCATAGAAACCAAGGTGTCGTAACCAAACGCCTGAATGAAAATTTCGCCATTGTCGAAATACTGCGTCCAAATCTTGGGATCATGAGGATTCTGAAAATTGTGGCGCTTTAGAACTTTGATCAGGGTTGGGTCAAATCAGCGATAATGAAAGCGCTACGGCGGGCAACTCGTTCGAACGACATATGGCCACCATCAGTTCTGGTGATGCCTCCCGCCCCGACTGCCTTTTCCAAAGTGTCGATGACCTGCGTTACCGGGTCCGACTTTGCTGGCCCAAAGCTGTAGTCATTACGGCTAGGCTTCTTGAACTCAACGATAGTCAGGTAGTGCCATCTTCGTCGCCTAGCACCATCGTATCGTCGTAGAACAAGAGGTCAGTGACTTTGTCACCTTTCTTTCTTCCCCTCCGTGCATCGTTCGGTCACTCGACACATACGGCAAGAAAGCGAGAGCATCGTCAATCAACCAAGATTATGCTGGAAATATTCAACATTCACGCTGTCGCTAAATCGGCGAAAGATCAGGGAGTGAACCTCATCCTCAGCACCACGTGTTTTAGCGTCATCGAATTTTCGAGCGGCGTCGAGCAGCTCAATAATGCTCTTCCGATGAATGACATACTCGGCGAGCGCCTCTTTTTTTCCAGCATCAATGCGGCTCGCCAAATCCTTTATCTTGTCGGCATATGATGCTGGGTCATTGGCCGCCTCAGTGATCTGCTTGAGCAAATCGCCGGTGTTTCGGTAACGGGACAGCGCGAGTCTTGAACAAATTCTTCCGGCCCCAGTGGTTGGGTTTCTTTGCAACATACTCGGAAAGAGATTGCCCTTGAGCCCAAGCGGAGAATCGATTTTCATGCAGAGCCACATTGAGTTTCTGAGCCTGTCCGGTCTTAATCTTTTCGATTTGCTGTTTCTCGCGGTCCTGAATCTTCTCGCAGACAATTCCTACAATTTCTTCAATCGCTTTTGCGGAAGGTCCAGGCTAGTGCGAGAGTCGTTCAAACGCGTTTCAAAAGCTTCGCCTCGAACAACGGCCACAATGATAAACTTGCTATCGTCCTTGTCTACGAAATGTGTGGCGCCTAGCTTGTTTGAAAGGTCGCGGGGGTGTCCAACAATTCGATCCGCCGCCGCGAAAAGTAGACTATGGCTTTTGAACTGTCTTGTTTTGGGATCTTTGTCAGTGTGTAATTCAGGGAGCACGTTACACCCTCAATAGTAGTGTCGATCTGGCCTGCAGCGTGTTCAACGAACACTGCCTTGAAATAGCTGGTGATGTTTTCGGTTCATCATCGTCGAACTGAAGAAAAATCTCAGGCAGCCGCGATACAGAAATATGCAGGAAGTGCGAGCCGATTTGGTCCTTCACATCCTGCTTTGATAGTGAGCCAATGAGTTCGAACCAATCTTTCAGAGGTTCATCCAGTTCGACACACATGCCACACCCTGAGAATTCAGGTTTGCCATCATGGAAGATGATCTCCTCATCTTGGGAAATGTCAAAACGGAAGGTCCTTGTTTCCTCTATAGTGGCGATCTCAAAGCGACTAGAATAGTGAATCCGAGAGAATACTTTGAAGGCAATGAAGCGCCGAAGCCGCGCCCGCGCTTGCTAAGTTTATACCCGCTGAAAGGTGTCCGAAACGATTATAGTTTTCCTCATTCAAGCCAACGCCATTATCTGTGACGCTAATCAGTATCTTTTAGGATCGTTTAGGCTTTCAAATTTGACGAGAATTTTCCCCTTGCGAGATGCTTGATCATTGAACGCTGCTCGATTCCATCCATCGAGTTCGAAAGCGCTTCGAAAACGGGCAACAGGAAGCCTTGCACGTTGACAGATAAATTGGTGCGTTCGAGAACTGCCAGCATGTCGGCTTGATCAAGGTATCTGCATCATGCCCTAGCACTTTGTTACCATCCATCATGTTTCCCTAATGCGTTGTTCGCAGGGGATTATCGAAGGCTGCTTGCGACGGTATCAGGAGGGAGGTTGGCGTCACGACGAAAATGCCTCGGCTGTTCAAGTTCGTTGGAACCAACCAGTTAGGAAAAACCGCTTGGAGATCGATGCCGGAGTTTGCTTCGCTGCGCTCTTCGGAGTGCTATCACTGTTGTGGACAGCGGACCGCCAGTTGACCCTCAGATCCTGGCCAGCTTGGATCCATGCTGTCGCCACGGTGACCGTGGGCTTAGGCTGCGACCGGACATCCGTTGCTATTAACACGAACATTCGCAAAGGGCCGGGCGCTCACGCTGCACCTGCATTCGCTGCCGTCGGCATGAGTGTTGGCGATGGGCTCTTCACAATGATCTGCGCCGCTGCGTGACCCTGCAACCGTCATCAGCTTGGTCTAGGCGAAGCCGACCGCGAGACGCCGATCAAGCAGGAATGTTTGTGCCGCCGCTTCCCGGGACAAGCCATTCGTGCACTCTTGCAGCATCCCGGTGCAGGCTTTGAACTTGTTGCGGCGGCTGCCGGACAACCCTGAAGCTGCATATGCGGCTTGACGCCCTAAAATCGACCGTGAGCCCGAACGTGAAGCCGTTCTCATGAATGGCCTGGGCAGTGGCGGGCAGCCCATCACGTTCTCGCCCGCGACAACCTGATCGCCCATGAAGTGGGGATATCCCTGCGCCGCTGTTTTTCGTCAACCGGCTTTCCCCTCGAGCGGGCCTGCCCGATGTGAAGTTCCGTTACAGGCTGCAAGACACCAAGAGAAGGGCCAAGGCAGCGGCTTGATCTTCGGCCCGGCACCGGCTTTCTTGCCTCCCGGCCATCATGGCCCCGCACGGGAACGGTTACATGGCAGTCATGGACGATTTCCGCTCGAACACTGTGACGCGGCCGGATGCTGCAATGCGGGCCGCCATGGCCTCTGCCGAGGTCGGAGACGCGATCTATCACCGCAGTGAGCGCGACCACGCAGGCAGGTAAGGTTCGTCTTGATGGACGTCTCGTCTATAAATACAAGCCGTTCCGGCTGACGCCGCAGTGCAGGCAAGCGGCGCGTCAACCAATCGTGCCGGGCCTGCCTTACACTTGCGCGGCCCCGTCGCTGGCCACCAGCGATTTTTTTTTATAGGTGAAGCCGAGCCGTGACAGCAGCGCGGCAATGGAAGAATGGTGAGCTTCGAGACCTTCCGCCATCGCCAGGGCGTCGCGCAGTTCGAAGAGCG
>NZ_CP025411.1 GCF_002847305.1 Paracoccus tegillarcae
CGGATGTCATGCGCCCTGAGAACAGCGGCCATGTGGTTTTCCAGTGAATGCCCCATGCGGGATTTGCGACGGTTCTGGACACTGAGGGAAAAGCTGATGAAGCCGTCCACGTCCGTGCCGTCCGCGCTCGTGAACCCCGCCTCGATCCGCGAGGACACGACCCGGCGCTCCAGCCGCCGGAACAGGGCTTCCTCGTGGTCCAGCCACGCGATGAGCGCCGCGTCCGGGTCGTCCTCGGCGCGGACCTCGGGCAGGGTGAGGCGGGCAAGATCGGAGAACTCGGCCGTCTTCGGGAACGTGGTGCCGAACCTGTCGATGATGCTGTCCAGCTTGTCGGCTTCCGGTTCCTCGAACTCGACGCCGATCTCGTCCAGAATGAAGCGGGCCGCGAAATCCAGCTCCGGTTCCTCGTCGGAGAACTCGCGGGACACGAACGACTTGCCCTCGGGACGCAGACCGAACAGCCAGAAGAGCTGCTGCTCGCTGGTGGACCCCTCCGGGGCCACGATGAACCACAGGACGCCACCCTGGTCCTTGGCCAGGAACAGGGTGTCTCCAGCCTTCATGGCTTCCGTGACAGGGTTGGAAGGGTAGTAGAGCCGCCATTCGGCGGCGCGGGGCTTGTTTAGGCGCGCGTCGTAGTGCGTGGCCCAGCTCTCCTCGGTGAAGCCCTCCTGATCGCCGCCCAGCCAGATATATATCGCCGGAAACCTCTCTTGGTGGTTCTCGCCCAGAAAGTCGTCCCGCATCTTCTTCGTCGTGCCAACCTCGTGCTGGTTGGATGTCTTCGGCTCGGCGTCCACGGCGGACAGACGCTTGACCCCGACGCCCTCGAAATAGTCAGACAGTTGCCCGCGTTTTATCACCGCTCACCTCCAGTGTTTTTATATCCGATTTCAACCACATGGCGCACTGATCGACAACGCTGTCGAAGGGCAGGCGGGTCTTTCCCTTCAACGCGCACTCCCAGACTATGCCGATGCGCCAGCCCGCTTCCGCCAGCGCCTCGCACTGGTGCCGGTCGCGCTCGATGTTGCTGCCGATCTTCTCGCGCCAGAAGTCCTGGCGGCTTTTGGGCCAGCGAAACAGGTGACAGTCATGGCCGTGCCAGAAACACCCATGCACAAAGATCACCGCGTTCCGGCAGGTGAATACCAGGTCCGGCCTGCCCGGAAGATCTTTGCGATGCAGACGGAAGCGGAACCCGCGTCCGTGAAGCGCGGACCGGATTGCCAGCTCTGGCTTGGTGTTCTTCCCTTTGACAGCGGCCATCATCCGGCTGCGGACGCTGGTGGATACGATGTCGGCGGGCATCAGTCCGCCGCAATCATACGCTCCAGCTCGGCAACCAGCGGTTCGCCTTCCTCCTGCGGAATGTCTGCTGTCCGCCGCGCCAGACGGGCCGGGGGCTGCGTCTCAGCCAGTGGAAGCATTGCCTGGACGGGATTGGGAACTTCCCGTCCGTCCAGCTCCATCGCTTCGGCGATCCGCGTCTGCATGAGCTGCGCGACGGCGTTCACGACCGGCACGACAACGGCATTGCCGAACTGGCGGTAGGCCTGTGTATCGGAGACAGGGATTTTCCACTCGGTCTGCCGGGGCTTCTCGAACCCCATCAGGCGGGCGCACTCACGCGGCGTGAGGCGGCGCGGGCGGTTGCCCTTCTGCTCGATCAGGATTTCGGAGCCATCCTTGTAGTAACGGGCCGACAGGGTGCGGGCCACATCGTTGGGGCCGAACAGCGAAAACCCGAACCCGTTCCCGGCGCTGCGGTGCTTTTCCTTGTATCCCTGAAGGTAGGTCCACATGTGTTCGGTCAGTGTGTATTTCGGATCGACTGTCTTATCGAGGATGGTGCCAAGTGTAGGACCGTCACCCTCCGGCACGGCGAGCTGGTCGAAGTCGAACTCGATGCTGTGATCCTTGAAGCCGACAATGAAGATGCGCTCGCGCTTCTGGGGCACCCAGGGTGTCGAGCTGATGACCTTGTGGAACACCCGGTAGCCCAGCTCCTTCTCCAGCACATGAATGATCGTGGCGAAGGTCTTGCCGCCGTCATGGCGCTCAAGGTTCTTCACATTCTCCAGCAGGAAGGCAGGGGGCCGGTGATGGTCGATGATCTTGGCCAGATCATAGAACAGCGTGCCCTGCGTATCGCACAGGAAGCCGTGCGGACGGCCGAGGGCGTTCTTCTTGCTAACGCCCGCAATCGAGAACGGCTGGCACGGAAAACCGGCCAGAAGAACGTCATGGTCCGGGATTGTCTCCGGCGCATCCGCGTAGGGCCGCACGTCTTCCGCGAAGACATGTTCGCTGTCGGCAGGCTCGGGGAAGTTGGCGCTGTAGGTCTCCCGGCTGAACCGGTCCCACTCGGCCGTGAACACGCAACGCCCGCCGATGGCCTCGAAGGGAAGGCGCAGCCCCCCGATCCCGGCGAAGAGGTCGATGAACCGGAACCCCGTGGGTCGCTCGCCCGTGCAGCGCGCGTCGGCCGTCTGGCGCAGCTTCTCCAGCCGGAGCTGGTCGATCCGCTTGCCTTCGCCCTTCATGTTGCGCCGGATTGTCCGGTCACTCACGCCCAGAAGCTCCGCCGCTGTGTCGATGTCGAGACCGGCGCGCTCCATCAGTTCCGCAAATTCTGTCCGTGGATGCGCGTTCATGTGCCTGCCCCTGCTCTGTGTCTGTTATTGACAACATGTCATAATCTGTCCCAGCGGCTTTGGGAACCCCGTTTCTGACATTTGTTCACATTTTGTTCTAACACCGCGTTAAGGCCGAACAGCGCGGGATGAGGCAGAATTTCAGATATGATCCCAAACCACTTCGGTGGCGAGATACTCGCGGATCACCGTTCGCACGACAAATTGGCCTTGGTCCATTACCGCGAAACGGTAGACATCTGGTTGAACGACCACCCACCCATCTGGCCTCATATCTTCGCCGGATACCAGCCGCTGCATCAAGCGGCTGCCTACCTCAGGCCATCCGGCCCCGTAGTCGATAGTTTCAAAGTTGGCCAACATATCCGGGGACAGGGTAGGGATCGGCTGGATCGCCACCCGCGCCGGTTCACCCTCCGCTGGTTGTCCATGCTCGAACAGCACATGGCCTCGGGCATTCTTCACAACGACATTCTGAATCCTGGCCATGTCCGGGACAAAGGTGATCCGATCGTTTCCATCCTCGTCCTTGACGATCTGAAGTTGGGACTCAATTTCATCCTGAAGGCGGTAGTTGCTGTCCAGTATCTTCTCGGATCGCGCTACAACCTGCTGATCCGGGTCTGCGCTCCCCGCGAGAACCGATCCCAGGAATGCTGTGAAATATTCCTCGTCATTCGAGAACGAAGTGTTGCAGGACTTGCATATGCGGACTGTCGGAAGGTCATTCGGAAAGGGGCGATCAAGTATGGTTTTTGAGGGAACATGGTCGAGATTGCTCTCGACATTTTTCAAGCCAGCATTGCAGTGGATACACCACCCCTTGTGCCGTTCGTCGGCATAATCCCGCATTTGCTTCATCGGTAATTTCCTTTCGACTTCAATGAGTTTTACGCCCGCCGCACGGTTCTTTCGCTGACTTTGAACAGTCGCGCGATCTCCTGAACGGCACGGTGTTCGTCATCTCTCATGCGGCGCACCTCGTTTTTTTGAGCAGGCGACAGGGCAGGGGGCCTGCCACCGATGCGGCCACGCTTGCGCGCGGACGCCAGACCTTCCTTGGTCCGTTCGGAAATCCGTTCCCGCTCGAACTGTGCAATGGATGCGAAGACGTGGAACACAAGGCGACCGGCCGGTGTCGTCGTATCTATGTCCTCGGCAAGGGACCGGAAGCCGGCACCGCGTTCGCGGATCGTGTCCACGATTTCCAGAAGATCCTTCAACGACCGGGCAAGGCGGTCGTATTTGGTGACGGTTACGATATCGCCGTCGCGGAGCTGGTCCAGCATTCTGTCCAGCTCGGGCCTCTCACGCTTCGATCCACTGATCCGGTCGGCAAACAGCTTGTTTGCTCCGGCCGCCGTCAGAGCGTCCGTCTGGGCATCGAGGCTCTGGTCATCCGTGCTGACGCGGGCATATCCGATAATCATCTTGCGAGATGGCCAGAAACGTATAGTTTTGTCCAGAATGTAAAGACCAACCAAAGCCCCGACAGGTGGCGCGTGGAGCCATAAAAGATTGGAAGATGGACCCGAGCCAGAACCGTTAGGTGAAGTTGTTGATCTATTCTGCGGCGTCGGCTCTCTGAGCCACGGCCTCATGCGGGCCGGTTTCGATATCAGGGCAGGATACGACACCGACAGACGCTGCCAACACGCATTCGAGACAAACAACGAGGCGACTTTCCATACAAGGGATGTTGCGCTGTTGCAGCCGGAAGAAATCCTGGCTCACTTCTCAGGCGAGCGTCCGTCCGTGCTGGCAGGTTGCGCTCCATGCCAACCCTTCTCGACTTACAAGCAGCGCTATGACGAAGACCCGAGATGGGATTTGGTTGATAGCTTTGCGCGACTTGCCGTGAAGGTCTCGCCAGACTTCATCACAATGGAAAACGTCCCCGCACTTCTGAAATACAAGGCTGGGGCCGTGTTCTCGAAATTCAGCCAGACTCTTCAGAATGCAGGATACCATGTGAGTTGGCAGGTCGCGAAATGTGAGCTGTTCGGCGTGCCGCAGAAACGACGACGCCTCGTTGTGGTTGCCTCTAAGGCCGCGAATCCGCCCCAGCTCTCGCCGACGCATCAAACACCGCTGACGGTGAAGGATGCGATTGCAAACCTGCCGCCTGTCGCGGCGGGAACAAGAGCGGAAAACGATCCACTGCACATCTCGGCGTCCCTGTCCGAGACCAATCTACGCCGCATCCGCGCATCACAGCCGGGCGGAACTTGGCGGGACTGGCCCTACGAACTGAGGGCAAAGTGTCATCAGCGATCGTCCGGGAAAACATACTCGGGGGTGTATGCGCGCATGGTCTGGGATGCGCCGTCTCCGACGATGACAACCCAATGCTATGGGTATGGCAACGGTCGATTTGGTCATCCTGAGCAGGACAGGGCCATTACCTTGAGGGAAGCGGCGCTCTTGCAGTCCTTCCCGCCCCAGTATTCATTTTTGCCCGATGGCGAAGCTCCGAACATGTCTGAAGTCGGCAGGTGGATCGGCAACGCCGTTCCGGTCGGGCTGGCGCAGGCGATCGGCAGATGTATCGGTTCGGTGATTGAGGAGAACGAGTTTGGCAGCAAAGAAATCACCTGATCCCTACCGCTTCGAGATTTCGCTGAGTGTCCTGAACCATCTCGGGCGGAACCTATACAGGAACTTTGTCACGGTTCTTGGCGAGGCAATTTCAAACTCTTGGGACGCCAACGCCAAGAACGTCTGGATCGAGATTGACCGGGAAAATTCGTCATTTTCGATAAAGGACGATGGCGACGGCATGGACAGCGGAGATTTTCAGGGAAAATTCCTGAAGATCGGATATTCCAAGCGCAAGTCGGGTGGCAGCAAGTCTTCCACCGGACGGCCCTATATCGGTGCCAAAGGTATAGGCAAACTGGCACTGCTTTCATGCGCAAAGCGCGTTTCCGTGTTCTCCAAAACAGGCGGCACAGACTACGTGGGCGGTGTTATCGACAATGCGGGCCTGGACGGCGCAATTCTTGGTGACAGAAGCACCGAAGAGTATCCGCTGGAACAACTGGACTTCTCGCTCATCAGCGAACTGCGTGAAGGCCACAGAAAGGGCACGATAATCTACTTCGAAGGCACGAACGACCAGCTCAAGAACTCCGACGCCTACATAAAGAAGCTTCTTGCCCTGAGCTTCAAATTCTCGCTGCTGGACGAAGAGTTTACGATCCATGTCAGCGGCGATCCCGTCACTGTTGACGACCTGAAGCCGTTGTCCGACGCGACCCAGTTTCTATGGAGCGTCAACGGCTACACCGACGCCTATATTGATGGATTGAACAATCTCGAACTGCCCGTGTCGGAAGTGACGACACCGTTGGATATCAAGGGGTTTGTCGCATCGGTAAAGAAACCGGCCAACCTCAAAATCACCGGAACCGACGAGCGCGCCACAATCGACCTGTTTGTGAATGGCCGACTCCGCGAGAAGAACATCATACGGCACATCCCATCCCAACGAATTGTGGAAAGCTATATCTACGGCCAAATCCACTTTGACACCCTCGATCGCGAAGGCACCGATCCCTTTACCAGCAGCCGGGAAGGTATCGTGGAAGACGATGAGAAATTCCGCAGTCTGATGGATTATCTCAAGCGGGACCTGCTCACGAAGATCATTGATGAGTGGGACAAGTTTCGCCTGGAAGTCAAAGACGAAGGTGACGACGACAACACACGGAAGTCCAAACGGGATCGAAAGGCGCAGGCGCTTGTGTCAGAGGCCAAGAAGGACTTTCAACCTGATGACGACGCGCCCACAAAGGATATTGTGGAGGAGTGGCTCACTGAAATGCAGGCGGATGCGGAGTTCAACACCTCTGCATACGTCGACTGTTTTCTGTCCGAAAATTTGGTCCGCAAATACATTGGCCACAAAAATCTCAGCCCGATCGACGGTATTCAGAAAGAGATTGTGAAATTCAAAGAGCGCGAAGAGAAGACGAAGCAGGCTGCGAATATCAGCTTCCCGATCCGGCAAATCTCTCTTGACCTGAGCTACTTGGATATGGACGCACTGGCGTTCACGGCGGAGGGCAGCAAGAACACAAACACTCAATCACTTTGGGGTGACGCTATCGGCTTCAAGCCCGTCAGAAATGCCGTAGGCCACACAGGACGCCTGACAAATGTGGCCAAAAACCATTTGAACACGACCTTTGAGAATATCAAAGCACGGGTCAGGACTCTGCTGTCAAACTGACGGCTTCTTAGGTCAGCCGATCCGAAAGGAAGAGCGCGGCCGTAACTTGGCGGTTTCCGGCAAAAACCTGCCACAACCTCTTTTATTTTGCCGGGGGTTTTTGTCCCTGCCAAGTGACTGACTTGGCGTGGGGCAGGGCAGGGCGGCACAAACGGCCGTTTACGCCGTGGCTTGACGGTTATGGCCCGGCGTTATTGTCTTTGCACCAGTCACTCTCGCAGATCAGCTCGCGCGTCTCGGATGATTGTCCACGAAGAATGCAGGAACAGTGCCGCTATACCGAAGGCGACGATCAGGTCCGGCCAGGCGCTGCCAAACCATGCGACAAGCCCGGCCGCGACTACCACGGCGAAGTTGCCGATGGCATCGTTGCGCGAGAACAGCCAGACCGCCCGCATGTTGGCGTCTCCCTTCCGGTGCTTCAGAAGGGGTAAGACGGCAAGGATATTGACGATCAACGCGCCCATAGCGAATGCGCTCATCAGCCCTGCCTCGGGCGTGGCTTGGTTCAGGACGCGCCAGAGCGTGCTGGCAACGACCCCGAGACCCAAAAGGCCAAGGAACAGGCCTTGGATCATGGCGGATCGGGCACGCCACGTCAGGCTCCAGCCGATGGCGAGCAAGCCGAGAAACGTAATCGCCCCGTCGCCGAGAAAATCGAGGGCATCCGCCTTCAGCGCCTGCGAGCCGGACAGAAACCCACCCGCCATTTCCACGACACCATAGCCAAGGTTGAGCACCACCACGATCCAGAGCGCCCAGCGATAGGACGGGTCCTTGTAGCCCGGATCGGCCGAGACATCGTCACCCTCGATCCGCTCGAAACCGTAGCCTGTCGATTCCAGCGCCAAGCGCACCTTTGGAAGATAGTTTTCCGCGATGCGCAGCGTGATGATGTGGGTTGCCGCCGAAACCTTGACGTCCTCCGCCGAGACGCCAGCCGACCGCGCAGCACGCTCGATCTCGGCCACATCCTTCGCGCAATCCATCCCCTGCACCCGCATCCGGATCGGAGCGGTTTGCGCGCCGGTTTCGGGTGTGCTCATGACACCGCCTCACCCGTGATCGCTGCGCGCGTCGCCGTCTGCAATCTCGACAGTCACATGCTCGACGCCCGTTAGCTCTTGAACTCGTTTCTTGACTTCGAGACGCACCTCTTGGGCATTCGCGCCGGATTCGATGTCGACCTCCAGTGTCGCCATCGGTCGTTCCTGAGTGATCGACCACGCGTGAATGTGATGGGCGCGCGCGACACCGGCAATATTCGCCGCGAGATCGGATGCGATTGCGCGGGTGTCGAAACCGCGTGGCGCTCCCTCAAGCAAAATGTGTCCGCTTTCACGCACGACGCTCCAGGCGGAGCGCAGGATCAGCAGGACAACGAACACTGATAAGATCGGATCAATCGGGGTCCATCCCGTCCAGATGATGACCAATGACGCGACAATGGCAGCGACGGACCCCAACAAGTCTCCCATGACATGAAGCGCGGCGGCCCGCACATTCAGGTTGTCGCCTTCGGCACGCGACAGCACCCAGAATGCGAGTATGTTGACGATAAGACCACCGACAGCGACCCAGAGCATGAGTCCACCAAGGACTTCTGAGGGGTCACGCAATCGGTGGAAAGCCTCGACGACGATCCAGATGGCAATGGCGAACAGGCTCAGCCCGTTCACGAAAGCCGCGAGGACTGAAAAACGGTCGAACCCGTAGGTGCGCTTCCAATCTGCCGGTTTACGCGCAAGTCGGAACGCCAGCCAAGCAAGGATGAGAGACGCGAAATCGGTCAACATGTGACCGGCATCCGCCAGAAGCGCGAGACTGCCGGAGATAAGCCCGCCGACGACCTCAGCCCCCATGAAACCACCGGTAAGGATTGCAGCAATCGCGATTGCCCGCTCTTTGGACCGCCGCTCTTCTTCCGGTGCGTCTTTGGACAGGGTCGGGCCGTGGGAATGGCCGTCCCCGTGATCGTGGCCTACGGCCATTTCTTAACTCCGTGTTCGAGTTGTGACCCGACGAAATTTGCAAATTGCAGCGAAGCGATGACGAAACAGGTCAATTTCGTCATCGGCTTTCACCACCGTTTTCTGTCAAATAGCCCGGCACCCCGAGAAAACGAGGCGCGCTCTTGCAGTAACGCCGGTACGGATCGCCATAGATCTCTTCCAACCAAGGCTCTTCGGCGAACGGAGCGAGAGCCAGGGCTGCAACGCCGCTCGCGGCGATGATCCAAGCCGATGGCGATGCGGAAAGAACGGCCCATCCGGTCAGAATGCCCATGTCGGCCAGATATTGCGGGTTGCGCGTGTAGCGATATAGGCCGTCAGTCTTCAGCTGGCCCCGCGCGCCGCTCGTTGCATCCATACCAATGCCGAAGACGCCCCGCCATACGATTATGTTTCCTCCGACGATGAGCGGCACACCAACGCCGAACCTGAGCCAATCGAACCAATCGAGCGCATTCCATTCGATAATGCCGACAATCGGCGCAGCTACGAATATTACCACGGTCGGGGTCCAGACCATGGCTTGCGTGAACACGGTGACCCGGCCGGTCGGCCATAAACGATGGGATGGAAAAAGGATGGACCAAATAAGTATCGCGGCGAGAAACGCCGCGCATATCAGCGCGGCGATAGTCACTGCTCCTACGTAAAAGCTCACGATGCCGTCTCCGGCTGATCGACTTTTCTTGGGCCGATATGAACTTGGTTATGCGGCATCCGCTGCACCTTGCCTAGAATATTTGGCCCGACATCGGGGCGGAAAAACACGAGTCATTACAAGCCTCTGGATTCGCTACTTCCGACAAGATAATATCTCTAGCGACTAGAGGTTCAAGAGGTAATCCCATGCTTTCGATTGGCGAGCTTTCCAGACGCACCAGGGTCAAGGTTCCGACCATCCGCTACTACGAGACTGTCGGCCTGCTGACCGCACCCGAGCGCACCGGAGGCAATCAAAGACGATACGATCAGGCGGGCCTGGAGCGGTTGAGCTTCATCAGGCACGCACGTGAACTCGGTTTCTCGATTGAAGCGATCTCGTCGCTGATCGAGCTTCAGGATCACCCCGACCGGTCCTGCCAGGCGGCGACCGAGATCGCCGCCGCCCAGCTTTCAGATGTCCGGGCGAAGATCAAACGGCTCCACGCGCTGGAGAAGGAACTTTTGCGCATCGCCGATGGGTGTGACGGCGATGGCGTATCGGAAGACTGCTATGTGCTGGCGTCCCTCGCCGACCACGACCTGTGCCAGCGGGAGCACTGATCGGTCAGAACTTGAACATTTGTGTCACCAACGCGAAACACCGTTTCAGGGCATCTCATGCCCATCCGCGCGAAGCGCCGGGCCTGTCGGCGGGTGGCATTCAGGCTACTCGCCGACAGGTCATCCTGAAATCGCCCACCACCTGGATCACGCCAGAACGCAAAAGGCCCCCGCCTGCTGACGGGGGCTTTGATCATTTCGGCGGTGCGGCTGTTACTCGGCGGCCATCCGGTCGGCCTGCGCGGTGCGGTCCATGATGTAATCCACGGCCTTCTGGGCCTCGGACGCGGCGCGGAATATCGCGCGGCTGTCTTCCTTCATCGCCTCCAGCCATCCTTCGACATAGGCCGCGCTCTGGTCGAATTCAGGCTCCACCCCGATCTGCGCGCAGAGCATGCAGTTTCCGATCTCCGCGACCAGCTCCTCGAACGCGTAGGCCTTGCGGTCATTGAACCGCCCCAAACGGTCCAGCCGCTTTGTTGCGCCTGTCCAGTGGGTCAGCTCATGCGCCAAGGTGCCGTAATACCCTGCGGCCCGGTGAAATGTACCAATCGGAGGCATGTGAATCCTGTCGATCTTGATGTTGTAATAGGCGCGCGGCTCCTCGGTCACGTCGATCTGCGCGCCGGTCGCGGCAAAGAACGCCTCCAGCTCGGGGTCGGCCTCAGTGCCAAGATCACGGGGCGGATCGGGCAAGATGTAGAACTCGGCGGGCAAGCCCTCGATCTGGTCTGCGTTGAACACGCGGTAGGCCTTGGCATAGGGGATTTGCCGTTCCTCGCCGTTCTCGTCCTCGCGCTCGACAGTGCCGTATTTCACCACGGTTGCAGATTTCTCACCCTTGCGGACATGACCCCCAAGCTGCTTGGCCTGATTGAACGTCATCCAGCGGGCTGAACTGTAATCCTTGGCCATCGCGGTTGCCCAAAGCATCAGGATGTTGATGCCCCGATAGGCTTCACCGTTGAACCGTTCCGGCAAGCAGACCCCTGCCCCTCCGCCGGTCCACGGCTTGCGCCATGGCGGCGTCCCCGTCTCGATCTGCGCAATGATCTGGTTGGTGACATGGGTGTAAACGTCGAATTTCTCTTTGGTCATTTGTGACCCTCCTCGCATGATGCGGTCGGGGTCAGTTTCCCTTTCCGCCGATGGGCGGGCCTTCCTGTTCTGTTGTTTGGAATGCCCATGCATTCCGAACGGCAGAGCAGGTAAGGGCAAAGCCCGTCCTGCGGCCTGGCGGGGCCGTGACAACCGGGTGGAGGGCGTGAATCTGGGAGGGAACCGCGCGCCTGCGCGTGGGAGGAACCGGGATTCTCGACCGGAACCGACGCCGAAGGCGGCGCTTGCCGGTTTTCACGGCCCTGCCGGGATGGCAGGCGGATCAACAGGATTTGGAAAGGGTCAGGGCTGGGGTGAGCGGTCCTCGGCCCGTCGATCCCCTGCTCTGTCTAACGCTCAAAGCGAGACCGGCACACCGGCCGGGATCACGGGATCATGTTTCCCCGAAGCATGGAAACCGGTCGTTCCGGCTAGACGCGGCGAAAGAGGAAAGAGAGCCCAGAGTCACGGATCCTGCGCTTCGCACGAACGTCAGCTTTGCTATGGGGCGGTATTGCAGCGGAACTGTCGATGAGTTGACAGTGAGTGGGACCTCTGCAAACCTTCGGCAATGCGGGAAATCGTTCTTTCTTCTTATCTGAACGCGCCGCTTGATAGGATCTGGACCGAAGTCCAAAGGCCGGAGCTCCTGTCCTTTGTAGCCCGTCCTATAGTCGAATTTAGTCCAGTGGTACCGAGTTCTTTTCCAGAGGCGTGGGAGGCAGGCGACTACATCGTGAGTATGGCCTGGCGCGGCATCGTTCCATTGGGAAGGCAGACCATTAGCATTTCCCATCCAGAAGCCCCAAGCGGCACAAGACAACTCCGCGACAACGGACATAGCGCGATGATCAAGCGTTGGGATCACCTAATCACTTTGGAGTTAGACGGCTCCGGTACGCGCTACACGGATCGGGTCGCGATAGAAGCGGGCATTCTTACACTGCCCGTTGCGAGGTTTGCGGAGTCTTTCTACGCGCATCGACAACGACGGTGGCAAAAGCTGGTGGATTCCGACTTCGATTATGGGATTGCCTGAAGGGAACATTCGCACGGTGGCGGTTAACGGCAGCAAAGTCCGCATTGTATGAATCCAAACAGCACCTTGTGAAGGTCAGCATAGGCGCTGTCTGGCCCCTTCCCTTCGGGCATCCAGCCGAGGATATATCCGGGCAAGATGAACGTCAGCCCGACCGCATCGCCGCGACCAGCTCGTCCACATGCATTGCCTTCATGCCCGCCGCGCGCGAACCCATGATGTCGGCGTGGGGCTTATCACCGACGAACAGCACCCGGCCCGCCTTGACCTGCAACCCGTCCAGCACCGCCGCGTAAATCGCAGGTTCCGGCTTGATCGCCTCGACCTTGCAGGACAGCACCTCCACGTCCAGCGGATCGGGCAGTGCGCCTCGCAGCGCCGTCACGTAGTCGCTGGCGAGATTGGAACAGAGCGCCAGGCGCAGCTCCTTGCCGCGCAACCGCGCCCAGATATCCGCCATGCCGCTTCTCCGGCGACAGAGCATTGAACAGCGGCCGGAAGGCCTGCCGTTTGTCGGTGATTTCGGCCAGCGTTCCGAAGGCGTCGAAACACACCGCCTCGATCCCGTCGAAGATCGGCGGAAGATCAGTGAGAGAGGCCGGGGTCACGGTCGATCTCCCTGTCGATCTCACGTTCGTTCTCTTTCTCGACCTCCTGATCCTTTTCCTGGTCGCGCGCGTCCTCGATCTCCAGCTTCTCGCGCGGCTTGTTCAGCACGTCTTTCAGGCGCTCGTTCACGGACGGCTTGCGCTCTTCCCGCCCGGTGTCCTCGCCAAGCTCGGGATCGCTATGCCCGTCCAGCCTGTGAACCGCCGCCTGGCCATCGCGGCCCGCGTCCTTTTCCATGATCTCCTTCAGGCGCTCGCGCGCGTAATTGCGGCCTTCCAGCTTCGGCGCGTCGTCCCGATCTTCTGACCGACCCACGACCCGCGCCAACCGTTCCCGCATATCTTCCGGCCCGTCCCGCGCGCTACGCTCCTTCGCGGCAGCCGCCCGTAGCGCAGCCAGACCGGCCGAGACACGCCCCTGCCCCGCGTCCCGCTCGGCCCCGTAGGTCTCCCGCGCGATGTCCAGCCGCTCGCGCAACTCGCGGAAGGCGGCGCGGGCCTGACGAGCCGCATGGACCACGGCCCCGCGCTCGGTGACCGGGACATATTCCCGACCCTGGCGCTCGGCCATCGCCTTGGCCCGGCGCTCCATGGAGTTCGCCGCCGGTCCCAGCTTCAGCTCCGGGTCACGGTCCAGCTCCTCGGCAGAAAGCTGATCACCCCGCTCCAGCGCTGCCTCTCGCTGCGCTTCGAGCGACCGGTGATCGACCCGCTCGACCTCCCCTGCCCGCTCCAGGGCGCGGTTCTGTAGATCGGCCCAGACACCGCGCATCTGCTCGATCTCCACACCGCCGGTCTTCGCGGAATCGAGTACGCGCGTCTTGGCCGTGAAGCCCTGCGCTTCCAGCTTGCGGGTGGAGGTCAGCACGTGGGCGTGGTGGTTGCGCTGATCACCCTCGCGATGAGGGGCGTGGATCGCAACATCGACGGCCACCCCGTAGCGGCTGACCAGCTCCTGAGCGAAGTCGCGGGTGATCTGCGAGCGGTCGTCGGCGCTGATCTCGGACGGCAGGGCCAGCTCCCATTCGCGGGCGGTGACGGAGTTGCGGCGGGTCTCGCTGGCCTCGACCTCGTTCCAGAGTTTCGAGCGGTCCAGCGCCCAATCAGGGGCGTCCTTCGGGGCCAGGATGAAGGTCTCCTCGATGCCCTGCTTGCGGGTGTAATCGTGGACGCGGCCTTCGCGCTGGCACTCGATGCGCTCACCGACGCGGTAGGCTGCCGCCGCCGTGGCGGAGCGCCCGGCGCTGCGTTTGATCGTCTTCACGGAGAGGTGGTAGCTGGCCATGCGCCCTACCCCGCCCTGTGATGAAGCGAACGATCATAACGCGCGCCGCTGCTGACCCCGGCCCAGGCCCCGACATGGGCCACCGGGTCAGCCGTCTTTTCCCCCGAGGCATGCGCCCCGAACCGGGGCGGAACGATGGGAAAAGACAGCCCGCCCGATGCCGCCCGCAAGGTGGCTGAGGCTCGGGCTTGCCTGTGAGATGCCCCTCGATCCCCGGCCTCCTGGCGGGCGGGATCGGGGACCGGCTCACAGGCGGTTTGCCACCGGCAAACCCGGCAAGGAAGGACAGGCCCGCGACGGTCATTCCGCGCAGCCCGCAAGCGCGGCACCCCCGGCGATCCAGCCCCGGCTACGGGGCACAGGATGCCGTCAGGGGGTCGCGCAGCGGGACGCCATCCAACCGCGCAGGTTGGTCGTAGAGGGTTTGGGAGAGGCGATGCCGTCTCCCATTTCGATGCGCGCCGCATCGAACGGGTCTGCCATCGGCTGGGGCTTTGCCCCGGAGAGATCGCACGCAAAGCTCGGAACCGCAGGTGGAGAGTTTGCATAAGTGCGCCCTTGTCCTTTACAGGCCTACGGGTAAGCGCTTAGGCTCGATCTGGCAAGAGATACCTCACCACCTGCATTCTTCAAAGGGGATTCCCGATTTGTCCGAGACCGAGCTGGACCGCGCCGAGAAACGCTACGCCCAAGCCAAGGCCCGGCTTCAGGCCCTGCGCAATCGGGAAGCCACGCGACAGCGCAAGCTCGACACCAGGCGCAAGGTCATTCTCGGGGGTGCTTTGCTCGACCTCGCGGAACGGGACAGCGGCGCGGCGGCGATGGTGGATCGGCTGATCCGCAACCTCTCCCGTGACCAGGACCGCAAGGCTTTCGCGGAGTGGGACGGCGCGACCCCCGGCGGTGACAACTCCCCTGCCCGTCCCTCCGATCCTGACGGGTCCGGGTGATGCGCTCCGTCATGCTCTTCATGGGGGGCCTTGCGCGGTTCTTCTATCGGCTGATCGCCACCCCCATCCTCTTCGGGTGGATGATCGGGGCCATGGCGTTCGGCGCGATGTTGGGGTTCGTCATCGGGGGCGTTGTCACGATATCGGCCTTTGGTCCCCCGCTCGGCCAATCGGCATGGGAATGGGCTATCCTCGCCCCCTGTGTGTTCATCGGCGTGGTCTTCGGATTCCAGTACTGGCGCAATGTCTCCGGGGCCGATGTCTTCTTCGGGCTGACCGGCGACAGTCACGGCTCGGCCCGCTTTGCCAGTCGCAAGGAGCTGAAGAAGCAACAGGGCGGTGACGGGCTTCTGATCGGACGCAATCCGGGCACCGGGCGGCTCTTGCGCTATGACGGTCCCGCCCATCTGATCACCCTCGCCCCGACCCGGGCCGGGAAAGGCGTCGGCACCGTCATCCCGAACCTGCTGGTGGTGGACCGCTCTGTCCTGGTCATCGACCCGAAGGGCGAGAATGCGCGGATCGCGGGCGAGGCCCGGCGGCGCTTCGGCACGGTCCATGTCCTCGATCCGTTCGAGGTCTCCGGGATACCCTCCGCTGCCTACAACCCGCTCGACCGGCTGACACCGGACAGCCTCGATCTGGGTGAGGATGCTGCCTCCCTGACGGAGGCGCTGGTGATGGACCCGGCCGGACAGGTGCAGGAGGCGCACTGGAACGAGGAGGCGAAAGCCATCCTCGGCGGGCTGATCATGTTCTGCGTCTGCCACGAGGACCGCGACCGCCGGTCCCTCGCCACCGTCCGGGAATACCTCACCCTGCCCCCGGATCGGCTGAAGGCGCTGCTGGAGCTGATGCAGGACAGCGACACGGCGGGCGGGCTGATCGCCCGCGCCGCCAACCGCTTCCTCGGCAAGGCGGATCGCGAAGCCGCCTCGGTCCTGTCCAACGCGCAGCGGCACACGCATTTCCTGGACAGCCCCCGGATCGCCAGATGCCTGGCGCGCTCGGACTTCGCCTTCTCCGATCTGCGCCACCGGATCACTTCCGTCTTTCTGGTGCTGCCGCCCAACCGGATGGACGCCTACAGCCGCTGGCTGCGCCTTCTGGTCTCTCAGGCCCTCCAGGACATCGCACGGGACGCGGAAGTGGCCACAGGCGCGCCAGCGGCCCTGGCAGCGTCCGATGAGGCCCCCGTGGCCGCCCCTGCCCTCTCCGGGGCACCTGCGGCCCCTCTGAGCGCCACAGGACGCCTGAAGGCTCCCACGCTGTTCCTGTTGGATGAGTTCGCCGCTCTCGGCCGTCTGGAGGCCGTGGAGCGCGCCATGGGACTGATGGCGGGGTATGGATTGCAGCTCTGGCCGATATTGCAGGACATGAGCCAGCTCCGTGATCTCTACGGCGACCGGGCGAATACCTTCATCGCCAATGCAGGCGTCCAACAGGTCTTCGGGGTGAACGACTTCGAGACAGCCAAGTGGCTGAGCCAGATGATCGGCCAGGAAACCTCGCGGTTCCAGACCGACAGCTTCAAGCCCGGCGACGGCCCCAGCTTCTCCAACCACCTCACCGGCCGCGATCTGCTGACCCCCGATGAAATCATGCAGATGCCGCCGAACGTCCAGCTCCTGCGCGTCCAGGGCCAGCCCTCGGCGCTGGCGCAGAAGCTGCGCTACTACGTTGATCCCGAGTTCCGGGGGCTGTTCGTCCCGCAGAACGCCGCCTGAGCCCCGGAAAGGAGCCGCCATGTCACAAGAATCCGATCAGCCCGAGTTCCCTGCCCTCTCCGACGATGAAATCCACAAGAGCCTCGATGACATCGCCACGCTGCTCGCGGGCCAGTCGAACCGGATGGATGAACAGACGAAGGTGCTGAACCGGTTGAGCGAGGTTGCCATAGCGGCAAGGCAGGCGGCGTTTGCCGCGCGGGAACAGACCGATCCCGAACACTACGCCGACTTCGCCGTCAAACTGATGGAAGACCGCACCGGCAAGATCATCGACCGGATGAACGATGTGGCCAGCGGCCTGATCCGCGCCTCGAACCACACCGCGACGGTGCTCAAGGAAGCGGAACAGGATCGGTCGGCCGTGCATCGCCAGCTCTGGGAACGGGAACAGCGGCTCGATCAGTGGAAATCGCGGTGGTGGCTATTTGGTCTGGCTGCGCTCGTCCTGGCTCTGGCGATGGCCGTCACGCTGCCCCGCTTCCTCGCCAGCTATGGTTCCACTTGCGCTGTCCTCGGCGGTGTCTGGACGACCACATCCGCAAACACCGATGTCTGTGCCTTCTACGGGGATTGATGCGAAGCGCTCGATTTGCTGCTTTGTCCTTTTCTCAGCATCTGGGCCGCCAAAGGCGGCGAGGAGGCTCTGCCTCCTCTGCCCCGAAGGGGCATTCACCACCGGGATATTTATGGAACAAAGATATCATGGTAGGATGGCTCTGCGGTACAGGCGGGGACGCCGATGGCCGTGAACGGAGATGTCTCCGAGCGCCCTTCCCCTGCAAAGCGGAGGGGCGTTTTTGTGGTGGGATGCTGAGGGCAAAGTGGCTGACGGGTCAGCGGAGTCTGAGAAGCTGGGTGTTATATATGTGTTAGAGTCTGTGTTACGCGAATCATGACATCCACTAAGCAACTGAAGTTGCTACGTAAAACAGCCCGATTTTCGGCCTTCGGTGGGTGATATTACGATACGGGGTGTGTGATCTTACGAAAGATGGTGTGTGATCTTACGAAAGCCGGTCGGTGGGTGATACTACGAATCCCTTGCCTTGGTGGGTGAAATTACGAATAGTGTCCGAATGGTGGGTGAAATTACGAAGCCGGATCGGACGCCTCTCCTCCCCTTGCGACACGCACAGGGGGATTTCTTTGTTTGCGATATCTTCGATGCAGCGCCCAAGGGCGACATGGCGTCGATGGCCCACCCGATTTTCACGCTCTCGACCAAGCCGGACACCAAGAAACGGCGCTACGTGGCGGCTGATGGAAAGAGCTACGTGGAGATCAGACCCAACATGATCGGGCTTGCGACCGTCCATGACCGCGATGTGCTGATCTACTGCATTTCGCAGGTGATGGCGGCTCTGAATGACGGCAAACAGGTTCACAGAACCCTCCGATTCAAGGCCTATGACCTTCTTGTCGCGACGAACCGTCCTGTCGCCGGAACCGGATACAGCGGTCTGAAAGCCGCGCTGGAACGTCTCCAGGGGACGCAGATCGAAACCAATATCACCACGGGGGGCGTGGAACAGATTGACGGCTTCAGCCTGATAGACCGCTACCGCATTGTTCGCGAAACCCGTGATGGCCGGATGCTCGATCTCGAAGTCACCCTTTCCGATTGGGTCTTCAACGCGATTGCCGGGGACGACGTTCTGACGCTCAATCGCCGCTACTTCCAGCTTCGCAAGCCTCTGGAACGTCGTTTGTATGAGCTGGCCCGCAAGCAATGCGGGACGCAACCGGAGTGGAAGTGCGGCTTGGACAAGCTGAAGGACCGAACCGGCTCCACGTCTTCCGACAAGGAGTTTCGGCGTCTCGTCAGAGCCATCTGCAAGGCTGATGAAGAACACAACCACATGCCGGATTATGCCTTTAGAATGGAAGCGGACATCCTCACGGTAACGCCCAAACCGGAGTTTTTGGAGAACTACGCTCCCAAACCGGAACAGGACAGGCTGACCGGCGGCTACGTCCTGCCCCTCTCGCCCGACACACTGGAGCGGGCGCGGGAACTGGCTCCCACATGGGACATCACGGTTCTGGTCGGAGAGTGGCGGAGCTACGCCGCCAGACAAAAGGAACCACCGAAGAACCCGGATGCCGCGTTCCTCGGTTTCTGCAAGAGTTGGTTCAAAAAGCGTGGCCGCAACGGCTGGTAGAGTAATTACTCAAACACTCATTCGCTCAAATACTCGGACCAGAGATCACGGGTGATGTCGGAGATAGACCGGCCCTCCTCGACCGCCTTCATCTTGATCCTTCGATAAAGCGTTTCCTCGATCTCGGCATTCAGGCGCTTCTTCCTCTCTGTTGTCTCGGTGACTTCATGCAGGATGCGCTTGCGCGCCTCGTCCCCACGGCTTGGACGTTTGGCGGAAAGAGCCATCACGCGACCTCCCGTTTTGCGGTCGCAAGCATCGCCAGTATTTCGTTGCTCAGCGCCGTGGTTTCCGCCCTCGCCTTTGCATTGTCAGCGTCGAACACCGTCAGCCCTTCCGATGCCGTCTGCGGATAGACTTGGCGCTGCGTGATCGTCGTTTCACAAACGGGCAAGGCATAATCGTCTAGCGCGGTTCGCACGTCGCTGCCCAGCCGGGTTCCTTCCACGATCCGGGAAACAACAAAACCGGCGCGCGGCGATCCGTCCGTGACCTCCTGTCGCGCCTTGATGAACTCGACAAGATCGGATGCGGCCCAGATGTCATAGGGCGACGGCTGAACCGGTATCAGGACAAAGTCGCTGACCTTGATGCAGGCTGCGATCATGTCCTCCAGCTTCGCCGCACCGTCGATCACCACATGGTCGTAGTTTGCCGCCATACTGGCGAGAGTTTTGACGTTGTTGGGACGGTCAAGCGCGACCAGCTCGATTGGGTTGTCTTCGCTGGCTGCGTGCCAGTCACGGGCGCTGCCCTGGGGGTCGCTGTCCACAATCAGAACGGAATGGCCCAGCTCATGCAGCGATCTGGCCAGATTGGTGCTGATCGTGGTCTTGCCGCTGCCACCCTTGGGATTCAGGACGGAAATTATGCTCATTGCTCTGCCTCATTTGTGTATTTACTCAAAAGTGTAACTGAGTATCTGAGGTGCGGCAAGTTTCGTGTGAGCTGATGTCATTCAGACATAAGCAAGGAAGCGAGTGACAGACCACTCATTTACTCAAAAGCTCATTTGAGGACAGTGCGGGGCAGGGGACTTAGCGCGAATGCTATGCGCGTTATAGCTGCCCCTGACGCGCCCTGACCTCGCCGATGAAATCACCGACAGACCAGAGCCAGCCGCGCTGCGCATCGGTGTAGCTGCCGTGAACAGGGGAGGGGATCACGAGCTGAAGGCCGGACGCCTCCATCTGACCGGTCTGCGGTTCCGAAATCCCCGGCTCCAGTGTCAGAAGGTGCTTGCGGCTGATCTTCTCGGCCTCCGCGAGAACCTGCCTCCAGCGATCCTTGCAGGTGGACTTTGCCCCAAGCATCGTCAGGCGTGCGTCTCCACCGGCCGGAGCCGCCTGATAGGTCTCCAGATCGGGAAACAGGAAATCCGGCTTGTGCTTGTGTTCCGTAATCGCGCCCCGGACGTGC